>NZ_JAPFCE010000013.1:0-114592 GCF_026240895.1 Pseudomonas sp. DCB_AW | reverse complement strand
ACCAGATCCGCAAGAAGGTCGCGGACATCCGCCACACCCTGCCACCGGAGGTGCAGGGCCCGTTTTTCAATGACGAGTTCGGCACCACGTTCGGCAACATCTATGCGCTGACCGGTGCGGGCTTTGACTACGCGGTGCTCAAGGATTACGCCGACCGTATCCAGGTCCAGCTGCAGCGGGTCAAGGACGTCGGCAAGGTCGAGCTGGTCGGGCTACAGGACGAGAAAATCTGGATCGAGCTGTCCAACCTCAAGCTGGCAACCCTTGGGGTACCGCTGGAGGCTGTCCAACAGGCCCTGCAGGCGCAGAACGCGGTGAGCACCGCCGGCTTCTTCGAAACCCCCAGCGAGCGCCTGCAATTGCGGGTGAGCGGGCGCTTCGACAGCGTCGAGCAGATCCGCCAGTTTCCGATTCGCGTGGGCGATCGCACCTTCCGCATCGGCGACGTTGCCGAGGTGCACCGCGGCTTTAACGACCCGCCCGCACCGCGCATGCGCTTCATGGGTGAGGACGCCATCGGCCTGGCCGTCTCGATGAAGGACGGCGGCGACATCCTGGTACTGGGCAAGGCCCTGGAGGGCGAGTTCGAACGCCTGGCGCGCAACCTGCCGGCGGGCATGGAGCTGCGCAAGGTCTCGGACCAGCCGGCGGCGGTCAAGGCGGGCGTCGGTGAGTTCGTCCAAGTACTGGCCGAGGCGTTGATCATCGTGCTTTTGGTGAGCTTCTTCTCCCTCGGCCTGCGCACCGGGCTGGTGGTGGCGATGGCCATCCCGTTGGTACTGGCCATGACCTTTGCCGCCATGCATTACTTTGGCATCGGCTTGCACAAGATCTCGCTCGGCGCCCTGGTGCTGGCGCTGGGCTTGCTGGTGGACGATGCGATCATTGCCGTGGAAATGATGGCGATCAAGATGGAGCAGGGCTACGACCGGCTCAAGGCGGCGAGCTATGCCTGGAGCAGCACGGCCTTCCCGATGCTCACCGGCACCCTGATCACCGCGGCGGGCTTCCTGCCTATCGCCACGGCGGCCTCCAGTACCGGCGAATACACCCGCTCGATCTTCCAGGTGGTGACCATTGCGCTGCTGACCTCCTGGGTCGCAGCGGTGGTGTTCGTGCCGTACCTGGGCGAGCGGCTGCTGCCAGACCTGGCCAAACTGCATGCGGCGCGGCACGGCAGTGATGGGCACGCGCCCGACCCGTATGCCACGCCGTTCTACCAGCGCGTGCGGCGTGTGGTGGAGTGGTGCGTGCGGCGGCGCAAGACGGTCATCCTGCTGACCCTCGCGGCGTTTGTCGGCAGCATCCTGTTGTTCCGTTTCGTGCCGCAGCAGTTCTTCCCAGCCTCCGGGCGCCCGGAGCTGATGGTCGACCTGAAGCTGGCCGAAGGTGCATCGCTGGCCAACACCGCCGAGCGGGTCAAGCAACTGGAAGCACTGCTCAAGCAGCAGGACGGCATCGACAATTACGTGGCCTATGTGGGCACCGGTTCACCGCGCTTCTACCTGCCGCTGGACCAGCAACTGCCGGCCGCCAGCTTTGCCCAGTTCGTGGTGCTGGCCAAGTCGATGGATGACCGTGAGCGCCTGCGCAGCTGGCTGATCACCACCATGGACCAGCAGTTCCCCGAGCTGCGCGGGCGCGTCACCCGCCTGGAGAACGGCCCACCCGTGGGCTACCCGGTGCAGTTCCGGGTGACCGGCGAGCACATCGAGAAGGCCCGTGCGCTGGCCCGCGAGGTGGCCGACAAGGTGCGTGAGAACCCGCATGTGGTGAACGTGCACCTGGACTGGGAAGAGCCGAGCAAAGCGGTGTTCCTGGAGATCGACCAGGACCGCGCGCGCGCCCTCGGCGTCAGCACCGCGCAGTTGTCCAGCTTCTTGCAGAGCTCGCTGACCGGGACCACGGTCAGCCAGTACCGCGAAGACAACGAATTGATCGAAATCCTGCTGCGCGGCACGCACAAGGAACGCAGCGAACTGGCCAACCTCGGCAGCCTGGCGTTGCCCACCGACAATGGCCAGAGCGTGGCGCTGTCGCAGGTGGCGACCCTGGAGTATGGCTTCGAGGAGGGCATCATCTGGCACCGTAACCGTTTGCCGACGGTGACCGTGCGCGCCGACATCTATGACAAGGAACAGCCGGCGACGCTGGTGCGGCAGATCGAGCCGACACTGCAGGCGATCAAAGCCAAGCTGCCGGATGGCTACCTGCTCGAGGTAGGCGGTACGGTAGAGGATTCGGAGCGCGGGCAGAAATCGGTGAATGCCGGCATGCCGCTGTTCATCGTGGTGGTGTTGAGTTTGCTGATGATCCAGCTGCGCAGCTTCTCGCGCACGGTGATGGTGTTCCTGACCGCGCCCTTGGGGCTGATTGGGGTGACGCTGTTCCTGCTGGTGTTCCGCCAGCCGTTCGGCTTCGTCGCCATGCTCGGCACCATTGCCCTGGCCGGGATGATCATGCGCAACTCGGTGATTCTGGTGGACCAGATCGAACAGGACATTGCGGCGGGCATGGAGCGTTGGCAGGCAATCATTGAGGCCACGGTACGGCGCTTCCGCCCGATCGTGCTGACCGCGCTGGCGGCGGTATTGGCGATGATCCCGTTGTCGCGCAGTGTGTTCTATGGGCCGATGGCGGTGGCGATCATGGGCGGGTTGATTGTTGCGACCGCGTTGACCCTGCTGTTCTTGCCGGCGCTGTATGCGGCATGGTTCAGGGTGAAGAAGGATTCCACTGACTGAGCAGCCACTGCCCTGTGTAGGAGCAGCCTTGTGCTGCGAAGAGGCCGGTGCAGGCACCCTTGATGTCAGGTGCTTGCACCGGCCTCTTCGCAGCACAAGGCTGCTCCTACAAAGGGGCTGAGCTACGCCCCTGATGTTGGACACCCGTCCATTATCTGGGGCGCAGTGCAGGCCAGGTGCGCTTAAAGCACGCCGAAGACCTTCTTGGCCAGGCTGGTTGCAGCCTCGGCCGGGTTCTGGCGAATGCTTTGTTCTTGCTTGCCGATCATCTCGAACAGGCCATCCAGCGCCTTTTCGGTCACGTAGTTCTCGATGCTGGCGCTTTTGGCGTCGACCACGCCCAATGCCACCGCTTGCCCGGCAAAGTTGTTGTACTGCTGGGCCAGGCCCACCTTGTCGGTGGCTTGCTTGACGATCGGCAGGAACTTGGCGCGGATCTGTTCGCGGCTGCTCTTGTTCAGGTACTGGGTGGCCGAATCGTCGCCACCGCTGAGGATGCCCTTGGCATCGGTCACGCTCATGTTCTTGACAGCATCGACCAGGATCGCCTGGGCCTGTGGCACGGCAGCCTCGGCGGCCTTGTTCATGCTGGTTTCCAAGGCGTCGACCTGGTCACCCTTGCCGAACATCTTCATGGCTTTGGCGGCCTTGCCGAGGTTGCCCGGCAGTTCGATGCGCACGTCCGGGTTGTTGTTGAAACCGCCTGGGGTGCTCAGTTGCTTGACGGCAATCTGCGCGCCTTGGGTCAGCGCGTCCTTCAGGCCACCGGTGGCGTCCTTCTGGGACAGGTCGCCCAGCGACAGGGCCAGGGCACTGGCAGACAGCAGCAAGCCGGCGCACAGGGTGGTGAAACGCAGGGAAGAGCGAATCATGAAGCTTTCCTTCTGAACAGAAATGTACGGGTGTCAGCGAACCTGATCGACCTTGATGCGCACGGGCTGGGTGTCGCTGCCGTCGAGTTTCACGCCGTGGTGTTCGGTGTTGATGAACAGCAACTTGCCGTCGAGCTCGATACGCGCGCTGATTGCATAGCGGTGGCCCGGCTTGACCTGGGCCGGGTCATAGGTGAGGTGGAACGGCAGCGGCACGTTGCCTTTAACCGGGCCGGCCTGGCTGGCCAGGGTCACCGCGGGTGCGTCCATCAGCGACACGTCTTGCAAGCTCACGCTGAGGGTGGCGGTTGGGGGCAGGGCGATGCGCTGCAGGTAGAAGACTTCGCCGTCCAGGCTGGCCTGGGTCGATGGGGTGTGGCTGGAGCAGGCTGCAAGCAGGGATGCGCAACACAGCATAAAGAGCTTTTTCATGGAATCTCCGTAGTCCTTGGCGCTGGCTTTTGGCCAACCCCAGGGACTTTAGCGGATTTGCGCGTCAGATGAAGCCTCAGAGGGCCGAAGTTTCCAGGGAGTCGTCACGGTGCAAGGCGACCTGGCGGATCGACAAGCGTAACTCCGCCGACAACACGCGCTTGGCGACCGCTTCGGCCACCTCGGCGAGCTTGTCGTGGTAGCCCAGCTTGCCTTGCGCGTCTGCTTGCAGCACGCCTTGCTCTATCAACGTCTGGATGAAGTGGCGGAACAGGGTCTTGTCGAAGAATTCCGGGGCGTTGAGGCCATGCAGAATCGACAGGCGCTGGGCCATCATCACGCAGAGGTCTTCCAGCGCTTCTGCGCTCAAGGTGTGCTGGCCGCTGTTGAGCAACAGCGAAGTGGCCATGTAGAAGCGCTGCAAGGTCTGGGTGATATTGCGGGCCAGCAACGTCAACAATACGAACGGCCGAGAGCTCGGTGCCGGGCGCAGGTAGACATCGTTTTCCTGGCGCAACAGCCCTTGTTCGACCAGTGCAGCCAACCACTGGTCGATCACCTCGTCCAGTTGCTCCGGCGCCCAGCGCAGGAACAGTTCGGTTTGCAGGTACGGGTACAGCGCCCGGACATACTGGCCAAGCAGTTCGCGGCTCATGCGTGAGCTGCTGAGGAAGAAGCTGGCCAACAAAGCCGGCAGGGCGAAGATGTGCAGGACGTTGTTGCGGTAGTAGGTCATCAACACCGCATCGGCTTCATCCAGGTACAAGATGCGGCCCAAGGCGTCCTTCTGCTCGGACAGCAGCTTCATACCCTTCACATGCTCGATCAAGGCCAGGCCATCCCCCTCCGGCAAGGTGGTGTGGGGCGAATACGGCACCTTGCGCAACAGCGACAGATACAGGTCCAGTACGCGGCTCAGGGCACGTTCGTCGAGGGCGTGGCGGCTGGTGGACAGCAGCGCCAGGGCCACCAGGTTGACCGGGTTGATCGCCGCGGCCTCGTTGAGGTGGCGCGCCACGGTGTCGCCCAGGCGTGAAGTGGCCTGGTTGAGCCAGGCCGGGCGGAACTGTGGGCCGTGGTCCTGTTCACGCCAGCCGGGTTGCTGCTCGTCGAGGAAGCCCGCCAGGCGGATCGGCTCGCCGAAGTTGACGTAGACCTGGCCAAAGCGCTGCTTCAGGGCACTGAAGACCTTGAAGATGTCGAAGATCGACTCCTTCTTCTTGCTCGCGCCGCGCAGTTCGCCCAAGTAGGTGCGGCCTTCGAGCACGCGCTCATAGCCGATGTACACCGGCACGAAGACGATGGGCGTGCGCGACGAGCGCAGGAAGCTGCGCAGGGTGATTGCCAGCATGCCGGTACGCGGTTGCAGCATCCGCCCGGTGCGCGAACGGCCGCCTTCGACGAAGTACTCCACCGGGAACCCTTTGCTGAACAACGTGTGCAGGTACTCGTTGAACACGGCGGTATAGAGCGGGTTGCCCTTGAAGGTGCGGCGCATGAAGAACGCCCCGCCACGGCGCAGCAGGCTACCGACGACCGGCATGTTGAGGTTGATGCCGGCCGCCACGTGCGGCGGGGTGAGGCCGTTGCGGAACAACAGGTACGACAGCAGCAGGTAGTCGATGTGGCTGCGGTGGCAGGGCACGTAGATCACTTCGTGGCCCGGGGCGATGCCTTGCACCTGCTCGATGTGGTTGACCTTGATGCCGTCGTAGATCTTGTTCCAGAACCAGCTGAGCACCACTTCAAGGAAGCGGATCGCGGTGTAGGTGTAGTCCGAGGCGATCTCGTTGCCATAGCGCAGCGCCTGGGCTTCGGCCTTGGCCAGGGGGATGCCCTCGCGCTCGGCTTCGTCGCTGATGGCCTGGCGTACCTGTGGCGCATGCACCAGGCCCTTTACCAGGTTGCGTCGGTGCGAGATGTCCGGGCCGATCACGGCTGTCTTGAGGTTACGGAAGTGCACGCGCATCAGGCGCTGGGCCATGCGCACGGTGCGCTCGTGGCCCTTGTTGTGCTGTACCAGTTCACGCAGGTGGATCGGTGCAGAGAACTGCACACGCGTCTTGCGCCCCAGGATCAGCACGGTCAGCAGCCGGCGCAGGCGCCCGGTGACCGCCCAGCTGTCGGCGAACAGCAACTTCCAGGGGCTGGACTCACTGGCGGGGCTTTGGCCCCAGAACACACTCACCGGAATGATCTGCGCGTCTTCCTCGGCGTGCTGGGTCACGGCCGCGACCAGGCGTTCGAGGGTGGGTGGGGCGCCGCTTTTGTCCTGGCGGCCCAGCCAGTCGGGGTCGGGCGTCAGGTAAAAGAACGCGGCCGGCTCGTGCAGGGTGCCCACGGCCACCGGCAGCACCGGGCGTGGCAGCCCTGCCTTGGTGCACTCGCGGTCGAGTACTGCCAGGTCGGTCAGCGAGGGCGACGGCAGGGCATAGAACACCGGGCGGCTGCGATCAAGCTTGAGCGTCAGCGACGACTGATTGATGGTCTCGGAGCGCACCCACAGGTACAACAGGCGACGCAGGGCGCCGAAGATCAGGCGGCGCAGGGGGGAACGGGTCATGAGGAGTGGGCCCTGGGAGTGATTTTCAGGTGAGTATCCAGCCAATTAGTCTGCCGTATGTGCGTAAGTTCAGCAAAAACCGGCAAAAATCCGGACCGTCATCAATTTTTTTTAATCTGTGTCATATACTCGGCCTGCCACTTGCAGGATATTTCGGCAAGCGGCGTCGGCACGCGGTGATGACTGCGGGCCTACAAGGCGATCTTCACAATAAAAATCCGGAGTAGTTCAGATGTCGTCTCGTGAGACTGGGAATGTAAAGTGGTTCAACGATGCCAAGGGCTATGGCTTCATTCAGCGCGAAGGTGGTGCGGATGTGTTCGTCCATTATCGGGCGATCCGCGGTGAGGGGCATCGTACCCTGGTCGAAGGGCAACAGGTCGAGTACGCCTGCGTGCAGGGCCAGAAAGGCCTGCAAGCCGAGGACGTAGTAGGGCTCTGAGCCTCATGTGGTAAGCCTCAAGCTGCAAGTCCGTGTCACTTGCAGCCTGATGCGATCAGTTTCCAGCGTGTTCAGCTGGTGCGCCAGGTGATTTCCTCTTCACCGTCGGCGCTGATGCGGATCCAGCGATCGGCATCTTCTTCACCGTCTTCCTCGACCCAGCCACCCGGTGCACAGCGTACTTCGACGCCGAGCGCGGCATGCGCGGCGCGTGCACAGGCGACGTCATCAGCCCACGGCGTCTGGTCGCTTTCCAGGTAAAGGCTGTTCCATTTCCCTACAGCCTTGGGTAACCAAGTGACTGGAATGTTACCGGCCTTGCATTTGAAGGTCTGGCCTTTTTGCTGCCATTCGCTGCACGGGCCGACGGCCTCGGCGAGCCAGGCGGCAATCTGCTTGTGGTCGACGTCGGCGTCCTTCAGGTAAATCTCGATATCAGGTTGGCGCATAAGGGCTCCGGGTGTGCTCAGTCTTGGCGCACGAAATAGTCATAACGCATGGAAACCGTGACCTCGAACGGCTCGGCCTGGTCGATCACCAGTGCCCGTTTTTCGGCGCTGGCGCGCCAGCCGTGCGGGGTCATGGCCAGCAGGTCGGCACGTGCCTTGGGCGCAGCCAGGCTCAGGCGGAACTCAAGGGTTTCGCTGTGCGCATGGGCCATGCCGTCCGGCACCAGGGCCAGGTGCTTGTCGTCGGCGTACGGGCGCACTTCATCGTAGAGCACTTCACGCAGCTCCATCAGGTGGCCGCTGGTCGGGCCGACCCGCATCAGGCCACCGCCAGGGCTGAGCAGCCGCTTGGCTTCGGCCCAGTCCAGCGGGCTGAACACGCTGGCGATGAACTGGCAGCTGGCATCGGCCAGGGGCACGCGGGCCATGCTGGCGACCATCCAGGTGACCGACGGATCACGCCGGCAGGCGCGCTTGACCGCTTCGCGAGAAATGTCCAGGGCGTAGCCGTCGGCATCGGGCAGGGCTTGGGCCAGCTGGGCGGTGTAGTAGCCTTCACCGCAGCCGATGTCCAACCAGGCAGCAGGCTGGCGCTCGGCGGCGAGCTCGGCCAGGCGACCGGCCACCGGGGCGTAGTGCCCGGCGTCGAGGAAGTCGCGACGGGCTTCGACCATGGCTTGGTTGTCACCCGGGTCGCGGCTGTTCTTGTGCTGCACCGGCAGCAGGTTCAGGTAACCCTGGCGGGCGCGGTCGAAGCGGTGGCCGGCAGGGCACACCACGCCATTGTCGAGCCGCGACAGGGCTGCCTGGCAGAGGGGGCAGGCCAGCATCAGGCGAGCAACCGGACCAGGGTCTGGTAGTAGATCTCGGTCAGCAGGTCGAGGTCGCTGGCCAGGATGCGCTCATCGACCTGGTGAATGGTGGCGTTGACCGGGCCGAGTTCTACCACCTGGGTGCCCATGGTGGCGATGAACCGGCCATCGGAGGTACCGCCGCTGGTGGACGGGCGGGTATCCCGGTCGGTGACGGCTTTGATGCTGGCCGACACCGCATCGAGCAATTCGCCCGGCTCGGTAAGGAAAGGCAGGCCGGACAGTGCCCAGTCGACGCTCCAGTCAAGCTGATGCTTGTCGAGGATTGCCGCCACCCGCTGCTGCAGGCCTTCGACGGTCGACTCGGTAGAGAAGCGGAAGTTGAACAGCGCAGTCAGCTCACCGGGTACCACGTTGGTGGCGCCAGTGCCGGAATTGAGGTTGGAGATCTGGAAGCTGGTTGGCGGGAAGAACGCGTTGCCTTCGTCCCAATGCTCGGCCGCCAGTTCTGCCAGGGCGGGGGCAGCGAGGTGGATCGGGTTGCGCGCCAGGTGCGGGTAGGCCACATGGCCTTGCTTGCCACGCACAGTCAGTTTGGCGCCCAGCGAGCCGCGGCGGCCGTTCTTGACCACGTCGCCGAGCAGGGTGGTGCTTGAAGGCTCCCCGACGATGCACCAGTCCAGGCGCTCGTTGCGTGCTTTCAGGCGCTCGACCACGGCCTTGGTGCCGTGGTGGGCCGGGCCTTCTTCGTCGCTGGTGATCAGGAAAGCGACCTTGCCACGGTGGTCGGGGTAGTCGCGCACGAAGCGCTCGCTGGCCACCACCATCGACGCCAGGCTGCCTTTCATGTCGGCGGCGCCACGGCCGCAGAGCATGCCATCGGCATCGATCAGCGCTTCGAACGGCTCGTGCTGCCACTGCTGCACCGGGCCGGTCGGCACCACGTCGGTATGGCCGGCGAAGCACAGCACCGGGCCGTCCTGGTTGCCATGGCTGGCCCAGAAGTTGTCGACGTCTTCGATGCGCATGGGTTCGAGCTGGAAGCCCACGGCGCCCAGGCGATTCATCATCTGCGCCTGGCAGTCGGCATCGACGGGGGTGACCGAGGGGCGACGGATCAGGTCGCAGGCCAGTTGAAGGGTAGGCGAGAGCTCGGCAGGGGCCGTCATGGGGAACTCCGGGGCAAGGCAAGGCGGAAAAACGAGGGGCGTTATCTTATATCAAACGAGGGTTGTCGGCACGGGGCAATGGGGCCGCTGGGCGGCCCCGGCCTGTTTCAGGTGGCTTGTGCTTCGACGTTCTTTTCGGCAGGTTTTGGCAACGACGACAGCAACGCCATCACCAATGCCGCCAGGTACGGCAACGACTGCACCAGCAGCATCGCCACCCAGAAGCGCATGTCCGAACTTGGCAGCCCTTGCACCAGATAGATGCCCAGCGCCGCGCCCCACAACAGCAGCATGATGAACAGTTCTTCGCGCGCTTCGGAGAGGGCCACCAGCACACCATGGCTGTCGGCATTCTTGGGCGTGCGGAAGAACGGCATGCTGCTGGTGAAGAACCCGTACAGCACCGCCTTGGCGATGGTGTGCGACAACGCCAGCCCCGCCAGCGCGGCGGCGAAGGCATCCTTGAGGTTGACCCCGACCGCCCGGCGGTACAGGAAGATGATCTTGCCAACCTTGAAGAAGAACAGCGCCAGCGGGGGGATGGCGAAGATCATCAGCGGCGGGTCGACCCGGTGCGGCACGATGATCATCGCCGCCGACCACAGCAGTGCGCCGACGGTGAAGAAGATGTTCATGCCGTCGGCGATCCACGGTAGCCAGCCGGCCAGGAAGTGATAGCGCTGGCCGCGGGTCAGCTCGCTGCCTTTGCCGCGCAGCAGGGCGCCGGCATGGTGCTTGATGATCTGGATGGCGCCGTAGGCCCAGCGGAAGCGCTGCTTCTTGAAGTCGATGAAGGTGTCGGGCATCAGGCCCTTGCCGTAGCTGTTGTGGGCGTAGGCGGCCGACAGACCTTTTTCGAATACCCGCAGGCCCAGCTCGGCGTCCTCGCAGATGCACCATTCGGCCCAGCCCAGCTCTTCCAGGACTGAACGGCGGGTCATGGTCATGGTGCCGTGCTGGATGATCGCGTCACGGTCGTTGCGGGTGACCATGCCGATGTGGAAGAAGCCCTTGTACTCGCTGTAGCACAGCTTCTTGAAGGCGCTTTCGTGCTGGTCGCGGTAGTCCTGGGGCGACTGCACCACGGCGATTTTCGGGTCGGCGAAATGCGGCACCATGTGCTTGAGCCAGTTGCGGTCGACGCAGTAGTCGGAGTCGATCACTGCGATCACTTCGGCATCTTTAGCGGTGTGCGGGAGCAGGTAATTGAGCGCGCCGCCCTTGAAACCGGCCAGGGGTGCGACATGGAAGAACTTGAAGCGCTCGCCAAGCTTCTCGCAGTGGGCCTTCAGGGGTTCCCACACGGCCGGGTCCTTGGTGTTGTTGTCGATCACCAGCACTTCGTAGTCGGGGTAGTCCAGCGCGGCCAGGGCATCGAGGGTCTGTTTGACCATCTCGGGAGGCTCGTTGTAGCAGGGGACGTGCACCGACACCTTGGGCCGGTAGGCGCTGTCGGCCTGCACCGGCAGGAATTCGCGACGGCGCTTGTGTATCCATACCGCCTCGGCCAGTTCGTGGGCTTCTGTCAGCAACACGATGAACACGCCCAGCGCACCCAGCGCCAACAGCACGCCCACGGTGAGGCTGAACCAGGTGCTGTATTGCTGGCTGTAGTCGTAGGCAATCCATACCAGCACCGACCCACACAGGAAGGTGATGAAGGTCAGGAAGGTGCGGCCGCGCTGGCGCAGGGCAGAGCCATCGATGAACAGCACCATCAGGGCAATCATCGCCAGCACCACCGAGGCGACCGCCAGGGCACGCCACTGCGGGATGGCGACTACCGGGCCATCGAAGTTGAACTTCTGCTGGCGCTCGGCGTTGAACACGCCCCAGTAAGCCCCCACCGAACCTTCGTCACTGGCTTTCCAAGGCTGGTCGTAGGCCTCGATCACAAAGTAGTTGTAACCGCGGCGGTTGAGCGTGTTCACCAGGGTGCGCAGGTAGATGGCCTGGTCAGCTTGGGTCGCATCGGCACCGCCGCGCATGCGGCCATTGCTCGGCCAGCCGACTTCCGATAGCAGCAGCGGCTTGCGCGGGAACTGCTGCTTGAGGTCGCGGGCGCGGTCGAGCACGAACTCCACCGAGTCCTGCATCGGCACGAATTCCCAGTAAGGCAGGATGTGCGCGGCGATCAGGTCGACGTGCTTGGCCAGCTCCGGGTGTTCTTTCCAGATGTGCCACTGCTCACTGGTGGTGACCGGCACCTTGACGGCGGCGCGTACCCGGTCCAGGTACTGGATCAGTGCCTCGGGCGTGACTTCTTCGCGGAACAGCGCCTCGTTGCCGACCACCACCCGCACCACGCTGCGCGAGGTGTTGGCCAGTTCGATGGCGGTGGCGATTTCGCGCTCGTTGCGCTCAAGGTCCGGGCTGATCCAGATACCCAAGGTCACCCGCAGGCCGAATTCCTCGGCCAGGCGCGGGATATCTGCCTGGGTGCCCTCTACGGTATAGATGCGGATGCTGTCGGTCAGCTTGCTCATCTGCTCCAGGTCTTGGCGCATCTCGTCGTCGCTGGGGTATTGGCCCTTTTGCGGGCTTTCCCCGAGGCGGAAGGGCGAGTACGAGAAACCAGAGATCTGCTCCGGCCAGGCAGGCGCGGAGACGGGGCGGTTGATCAGCGCCCAGAACCCGGTGAACAGCGCCGCGATGGCCAGGACCACGACCAGGTTGAGGCCGAATTTGCGTGATGACATTGTCGTCCAAGTCTGTCGGATTGAGTGAACATTAAAGCAGGATTGGCCGGCAGTTTCCTAACCATGGAGGCCACCGGCGCCATTGGCATATAATGCGCGCCGTTTTTAGCGGTATGCGCTTCGGGGTAGCAAGATGAGCACAGAAGATCCACGCTTTGCAGGCGTCGCCCGATTGTATGGCGATGATGGCCTGCAACGATTGAAACAGGCCCATGTGGCGATCGTCGGTATCGGCGGGGTCGGCTCGTGGGCGGCCGAGGCGTTAGCGCGCAGTGGCGTGGGCGAGATTACCCTGTTCGACCTCGACGATGTCTGTGTCAGCAATACCAACCGTCAGGCCCATGCCCTCGAAGGGCAAGTGGGGCGGCCCAAGGTCGAGGTCATGGCCGAGCGCCTACGGGCGATCAACCCGGCTTGCACGGTGCACGCGGTAGCTGACTTTGTCACCCGCGAGACCATGGCCGAGTACATTACCGAAGGCCTCGACTTCGTTATCGACTGCATCGACAGCGTCATGGCCAAGGCCGCGCTGATTGCCTGGTGCAAGCGGCGCAAGATCGGCGTTGTGACCACCGGTGGCGCGGGGGGGCAGATCGACCCAACGCAAATCCAGGTCGGTGACCTCAACAAGACCTTCAACGACCCGCTGGCTTCGCGGGTGCGGTCCACCTTGCGTCGCGACTACAACTTCTCGCGCAATGTCAGCCGTAACTACGCCGTGCCGTGCGTGTTTTCCAGCGAGCAGCTGCGCTACCCCAAGGGTGATGGCAGCGTTTGCCTGCAGAAGAGTTTTGTCGGTGAAGGCGTGCGCCTGGACTGCTCGGGTGGTTTTGGCGCGGTGATGATGGTGACCGCGACCTTTGGCATGGTCGCGGCCAGCAAGGCCGTGGAAAAACTGGTGGCGGGTGCCAGGCGGCCTTCTGAGCGGGTCAAACCCGAGTAACCCTGTTCCCTTTTCGCGGGCAAGCCCGCTCCTACAGGGGCTGTGCACTACTCAGGGCCTGTGCAGTTCCTGTAGGAGCGGGCTTGCCCGCGAAGAAGTCCCACTGTTCAGTGGCTGGAGGTGATTTCTGCCATCCGCAGCAATACCGCATGCAGGCCATTGCTGCGCGAGGGGGACAGTTGCCGCTCCAGGCCTAGCTGCTTGAACCAGCCCGGTAAATCCACATTGGCCAGCTCGCTGCTGGCCAGGCCCTGCACCCGCACCAGCAGCAAGGCGAGCAACCCGCGCAACAACCGCGCATCGCTGCTGGCCTTGAATCGCCACTCGCCATCCTGTTGTTCAGCCACCAGCCACACCAGGCTTTCACAGCCATGCACGCGGTTGTGCTCGCATTTGTCGGCTTCACTCAGCGGCTCAAGACGATCACCCCACTGCATCAGCAGCCGCGCACGTTGCTCCCAGCCGCGGGCCTGCTCGAACTGTTCCAGCGCCTCGCGGGCAGCTGTCGATAAACTCATCGCAACATCTCCAGCCCTTGATCCAGCGCGTCGAAAAAGCGCTGCAGGTCATCGCTGTCGTTATACAGCCCCAGCGACACCCGAATCGCCCCCTCAAGCCCCAGCCCTTTGAGCAGCGGCATGGCGCAATGATGGCCCGCACGCACGGCGATGCCTTGCTCGGTCAGCAGATGGGCGATGTCGGCGTTGTGCACCCCTTCGATCACGAAGCTGGCCAAGGCCGTCTGTGGCGAGCCGAGCACGCGGATGCCATCGCGGTCGGCCAGGCCGCGCAGCAAGTGCTGGTGCAAGCTGGCCTCATGCCGTTCGACTGCCTGAGCATCAAGGCTGGCCAAGTAATCGAGCGTGGCGCCCAGGCCGATGACGCCCGCGATCGGTGGGGTACCGGCTTCGAAGCCCAGCGGGGCGGGGCGGAAGCTGGCGCTCTGGTACTCGGCCAGTTGCACCATTTCACCGCCAAATTGCCAGTGGCGCAGCAGCGCCAGCGCCTGGCTGCGACCGTACAGCACGCCAACCCCTTCCGGCCCATACAGCTTGTGGCTGGAAAAGACATAGAAGTCGCACGCCAACTGCTGCACATCATGGCGGCCATGCACCACGCCCTGGGCCCCGTCGACCACAGTCAATGCGCCTTGGGCCCGGGCATGGGCCAGCAAGGCCGACAGCGGCTGCCAGGTGCCTAGCACGTTGGACAGCTGGCTGACCGCCAGTACCCGGGTGCGTGGCCCGATCAGTTGCAGGGCCTGATCGAGGTCGATGCAGCCGTGAATGTCGAGCGGCAAGATGACCAGGCGAAGGTTGCGCCGCCGGGCCAGCTGTTGCCAGGGCAGCAGGTTGGCATGGTGTTCCAGGGCACTGACGGCGATTTCGTCACCGGCTTCGAAGCGGTGCTCTAGGCCATAGGCCAGCAGGTTGAGGGCCGAGGTGGCGCCATGGGTGAAAACGATCTGCCGCGAATCGGCGGCATTGAGCCAGGCGGCAACCTTGTCGCGGCTGGTTTCGAACGCCTGGGTCGCCAGCGCGCCGGGCAGGTGTTGGGCACGGTGCACGTTCGCCGCGCCATGGCCATAGTAATGGCTCAGGGCATCGATCAGGGCTTGCGGTTTCTGGCTGGTGGCGGCGCTGTCCAGGTAAGTCTGGTGCTGCCGTTGCAGGGCGGCGATGGCGGGGAAATCGGCACGCCAGGGGGAGGGCTGGAACATGGTCGCGGGGCCTGGAATGAAAAACGGGTCTGGCATTACGCCAGACCCGATCTTATCACTTCAAACCGAGGAAGGTTCTCAGTTGTGGGCGTGCAGCGCCTCGTTCAGCTCGATGGCCGACTTGTGGGTCTTGCATTCCACCGCGCCGTTCAGCGAGTTGCGACGGAACAGCAGGTCTGTCTGGCCGGCCAGGTCGCGGGCCTTGACCACTTTGACCAGCTCGTTGTTCTCGTCGAGCAGGTTCACCTTGGTGCCAGCGGTGATGTACAGGCCGGCTTCAACGGTATTGCGGTCGCCCAGCGGGATACCGATACCGGCGTTGGCGCCGATCAGGCAGCCTTCGCCGACCTTGATGACGATGTTGCCGCCACCGGACAGGGTGCCCATGGTCGAGCAGCCGCCGCCCAGGTCCGAACCCTTGCCGACGAAGACGCCCGCCGAAACGCGGCCTTCGATCATGCCTGGGCCTTCGGTGCCCGCGTTAAAGTTGACGAAGCCTTCGTGCATGATGGTGGTGCCTTCGCCGATGTAGGCGCCCAGGCGCACACGGGCGGTGTCGGCGATACGCACGCCGGCCGGGACCACGTAATCGGTCATTTTCGGGAACTTGTCCACCGAGAACACTTCCAGCAGCTCGCCCTTCAGGCGTGCTTCCAGTTGCAGTTCGGCCAGCTCGCCCAGGTCGACGGCGCCCTGGTTGGTCCAGGCGACGTTTGGCAGCAGCGGGAAGATGCCGGCCAGGCTCACGCCGTGCGGCTTGACCAGGCGGTGCGACAGCAGGTGCAGCTTGAGGTAGGCCTCTGGGGTCGAGGTCAGCGCAGCGTCTTCTGCCAGCAGGGTGGCGACCAGCGGCTTGTGGCTTTCGGCCAGGCGGGTCAGCAGGGCAGCCTGGGCGGCATCGACGCCTTTCACGGCTTCAGCCAGCTGCGCCGCTTGCGCGTTGCTGAACGCAATGGCCTGGTTGCCGCCTTCGTAGCCGAGGATCGGGGTAACGGCAGCGATCAGCTCGGCGCTTGGGTTGACCAGTGGTTGTGCGTAGAAGACTTCAAGCCAGGTGCCCTGGCGGTTCTGGGAGCCGACACCGAAGGCCAGGCTGAACAGGGTATTGGACATGGGATTACCTCGTGCGAAATAGGGTGGAAGCGCAGGCGGGCTCAGGCCAGCGCTGCGGCATACGAATCAGGTTTGAAACCAACCAGGGTGCGCTCGCCCAGATCGAGCACCGGGCGCTTGATCATCGAAGGTTGGGCAAGCATCAGCTCGACGGCCTTGGCCTGGTCGATATCAGCCTTGCTGGCGTCGTCGAGCTTGCGGAAGGTGGTGCCGGCACGGTTGAGGATGACTTCCCAGCCGTGCTCGTCGCACCAGCGGTTCAGGCTGTCACGGTCGATGCCTTGGGTTTTGTAGTCATGGAATTCGTAGGCGATGGCTTTGTCTTCGAGCCAGGTACGCGCCTTTTTCATGGTGTCACAGGCTTTGATGCCGTAGAGCGTGTAAGTCATTGTGTACATTGGGGCAAAGGTTCCCCAATTTCTCCATTTTTCGAAAGTCAGTCGCGGGATTATGCTGGATCGATCCGCGCGGCGCCACGCCTGTGGCGCCCGACTTTATTGATCGAGATATGTCTCAAGCGACCAAGCGCTGCACGGATCCGATGATCTCATCACCATGTTGCTGTTCGGCTGTGCGCAAATCGAAGGCGATTTGCAGGTTGAGCCAGAACTCCGGTGTGGTGTCCAGGCAGATGGCCAGGCGCAGTGCCATGTCGGCGGAAATGCCGCCACGCTCGCGCAGGATGTTGTTGACCGTTGGCGTCGCAACACCCAATGCCCGCGCCAGAGCAGCGGCACTGAACCCCATTTCTTTCTGGAAGTCCTCGCGCAGAACTTCACCAGGATGTATTGGACGCATGCCATTCTTGAGCATGATGCACCTCAGTGGTAATCGACAATTTCAACGTTTGCCGGACCGTTTTCCGTCCAGATAAAGCACACGCGCCACTGATCATTGACTCGTATGCTGTGTTGGCCGGCGCGATTACCGCTCAACTGTTCCAGGCGATTGCCCGGAGGAGAGCGAAGGTCGCGCAGTTCTGTGGCAGCATCAAGCATGGCCAATTTGCGCTCTGCGACAGATTTGATATCTGACCAACGCCGTGTCTTTCCAGTCGTGAAGAGTGCTTCCGTGTCAGCACAGCTGAAGGCTTGAATCATGGGCCTGAACGCTTAACGTTATTCGTTAAGATTGATTATACGTCGACATAGCGTCATTTCAAGCCTGGAGAGTGAACACGCAGCGTTAATGGCGCGTGGTGGGTAGCATCGTGTTACATATTCCCGCCGCACCTGCGACTATCGTGCAGCGGCCCCGCATTGCCATACGCCGCTAACATATTGTTTCAATGGCGATGTTTCGCCTCGCTACGGTTATTGATTCATAAAGGAAGCTTTCACGGATGCAGTCAGCCTATACCGTCCTCATTTTGCTCACGCTGGTCAGCGTGTCGAAGCTGGTCGGCCGGATGATTCCGCTGCCCCTGCCATTGGTGCAGATTGCCGCTGGCGCGCTGCTGGCCTGGCCCACCCTGGGGCTGCACGTGGCCCTGGACCCCGAGCTGTTCCTCTTCCTGTTCCTGCCGCCGCTGTTGTTCGCCGATGGCTGGCGCATTCCCAAGCGCGAGTTGTGGCGCATTCGCGGGCCGGTGGTGGCGCTGGCCGTGGGGTTGGTGCTGTTTACGGTGGTCGGCGCCGGATACTTCATTCACTGGCTGTTGCCGAGCATCCCGCTGCCGGTCGCCTTTGCCCTGGCCGCGGTACTTTCGCCTACCGATGCCGTGGCCGTTTCGGCCATTGCACAGGACCGTCTGCCAACCCCGCTGATGCATATGCTGCAGGGTGAGGCGCTGATGAACGATGCCTCGGGCCTGGTGACGTTCAAGTTCGCCTTGGCCGCAGCGATCACCGGGGTGTTCTCGTTGGCCGATGCAAGCTTCAGCTTCGTCCTGGTCGCCCTTGGCGGCCTGGCGGTCGGCGTTGCCCTGAGCTGGCTGATCGGCCGTCTGCGCGCCTGGATGATCGCCCGCGGTTGGGACGACCCCGCCACGCACGTGGTGTTCATGCTGTTGCTGCCCTTTGCGGCGTATGTATTGGCCGAGCGCCTGGGGGTATCCGGCATTCTGTCGGCGGTGGCGGCCGGTATGATGCAGAGCTGGCTCGACCTGCTGCCCCGCCAGACCAGTACCCGCTTGCTCAATCGCAGTGTGTGGTCGTTGCTGGAGTTTGCCTTCAATGGCCTGATCTTCCTGCTGCTTGGCCTGCAATTGCCGGACATCATCAAGGCCGTCGTGAGCCACGAGGCCACCGTGTGGCCGACCTTGGCCTGGCGCTGCCTGGATGTGCTGGCGATCTTCGCAACGTTGATCCTGCTGCGGTTTATCTGGGTGCAGAGCATCTGGCGGGCCATTGGTGTGGTACGCCGCTGGCGGGGCAAGCCGGCGCTGGTGCTGATGCCCACGGCGCGTTCCTGCTGGCTGCTGACCCTCGGGGGCGTACGTGGCGCCGTGACCCTGGCGGGTGTGATGTCGGTGCCGCTGTTGATCAGTGCGGGCCAGGCGTTCCCCGAGCGTGATTTGCTCATCTTCATCGCCGCAGGGGTCATTCTGCTGTCGTTGATCAGTGCCTGCATTGCCTTGCCGATCCTGCTGCGTGGCGTCACCCAAAGCCCGGACGAGCGGCTGCATCAAGAAGTGCTGGAAGCTTGGCGACGCACGGCCGAGGCCGCGATTCATGCCCTGGAGGCGGAAGAGGTGATCGATGCCAACGCGCCGCAGGATGCCGCGCAGGCGACACTGGCGACCGAGCTCAAGGCACGGTTGATGGCCGAGTACCGGGACGAGCTGGACAGTTACAACGACACGGCGGAGGCACGGGCCATGGCTGAGCAGATGGACCTGCTTGAGCGGCGTTTGCGCTTGCGTGCGCTGCGGGCGCAGCGGCTGGAGTTGTACAACCTGCATCGCCAGCACCTGGTGGGCGATGAGGTGGTGCGGCAGGTACTGGGTGAGCTGGATATGAGCGAGGCGAACCTGGGCGCTGTCCGGTAGGTCGCAGGGGCTGCTCTGCAGCCCGTGAGAATCCCTGTGGGGGCAACTGTCTTGCGCAATTTCTAAAAATTGACGCATTACGTGGGAGCGGGCCTCACATGGTCTGAACCTGCGCAGTTACCTGTGGCTTGTCGGGGCGCCGAGCCGCTGCGATGGGGCGCAAAGCGCCCCCTGCCTAATCAGCGGTTCTGCAGGAACGCGCGAATCCGCTCGGCGGCCTCGATGCACTCGGCCAGCGGCGCAACCAGCGCCATGCGCACTCGGCCAGCGCCAGGGTTCACGCCATCCACGTCACGCGACAGGTACGAACCCGGCACCACGGTCACATGCTGGGCCTCGAACAGGTCGCGGGTGAACGCGGCGTCGCAGCCCGGCACCTTGGCCCACAGGTAGAAGCTGCCATCCGGGCGTTGCACATCCATCACCGGCTGCAGGATATCCAGCACGGCATCGTACTTGGCGCGGTACTGGTCACGGTTTTCGCGCACGTGCGCCTCGTCCTGCCAGGCAGCGATGCTGGCCAGCTGGGTCTGCACGGGCATGGCGCAGCCGTGGTAGGTGCGGTACAGCAAAAATGGCTTGATGATCTCGGCATCGCCCGCGACGAAGCCCGAACGCAGGCCAGGCAGGTTGGAACGCTTGGACAGGCTGTGGAACACCACGCAGCGTTTGAAATCGCTGCGGCCCAGTTCGGCGCAGGCGCTGAGCAGGCCCGGTGGTGGGGCGTCTTCGTCGAAGTACAGCTCGCTGTAGCATTCGTCGGCGGCGATCACGAAATCATGCTCGTCGGCCAGGGCAATCAGCTTCTTCAGGGTGTCCATCGGCACCAGTGCGCCGGTAGGGTTGCCTGGCGAGCACAGGAAGAGGATTTGGCAACGCTGCCAGACATCTGCCGGCACGGCGTCGAAGTCAGGGTTGAAGCCGTTGTTTTCAAGGCACGGCAGGTAGTGCGGGGTGGCGCCTGCCAGCAGCGCCGCACCTTCGTAGATCTGGTAGAACGGATTAGGGCTGACCACCAGGCCATCATCGGCCCGGTTGACCACGGCCTGGGTGAAGGCGAACAGTGCTTCACGGGTGCCGTTGACCGGCAGGATGTGACGGTCGGCATCCAGCCAGCCGGTTGGCACGCCGAAACGGCGCTCGCACCACTGGCCGATGGCCTGGCGCAGCCCTGGCAGGCCGAGGGTGCTGGGGTACACCGCCAGCTTGTCGAGGTTGTCGGCCATGGCCTGGGCGACGAACGCCGGCGATGTGTGCTTCGGCTCACCGATCGACAGCGCGATGGCGCGCTTGTCTGCCGCTGGTTTCACACTGCCCAGCAGGGCGCGCAGTTTCTCGAACGGGTAGGGCTGAAGCTGGGTCAGGGCATGGTTCATCGGCGCAAGGTCTCGTCAATCGTCTAATCGTTAAAAGGTCACGCGGGTCGGGCTGGCGTCGCTTGCCTGGCCAGCCTGCAGCTGCTGGACGATAGCCTCCTGCAGGCGGCTGCACAGCTGCGGGTCGGACAGCGGCTGGTTGTCGGCATCGGTGATGAAGAACACGTCTTCCACGCGCTCGCCGAGGGTGGCGATTTTGGCATTCTGCAACGACAGGTCGAACTCCAGGAAGATGCGGCCGATCCGGGCCAGTAGGCCCGGCCGGTCGGGCGCGGTGATCTCAAGGATGGTCACCGGCCGCTGGGCATCGTTGAGGATGGTCACCTGCGGCGGGAAATTGAAGTGCTTGAGCTGGCGTGGCACCCGGCGCTGAATGATCGTCGGGTAGTCCTCGGGGTTGCGCAGCGCTTCGGTGAGGCCGTCGCGAATCTGCTTGACCCGCTGCGGGTTGTCGCCGATCGAGCCGCCGTCATTGTCGAGCACGATATAGGTGTCGAGGGTGAACTGGCTGCTCGAGGTGATGATGCGCGCGTCATGGATGTTCAGGTTCAGCTGCGACATGGCCGCCACGGTCACGGCGAAGAAGTCGTGCTGGTCGGGGGCGTAGATGAAGATCTGCGTACCGCCCTCGAACTCGCGCTGGGTGGTTTCCTTGATCAGCACCAGCGGCCCGCCGTCGGCCGGCTGCTGGAGGATGGCGTCGGTGTGCCAGGCCACATCGGCCGCGTTGTGCTTGAGGAAGTAGTCGTCGCCCAGCTGCGACCAGAGTTGCTCGACGTCGTCCGGGTCGACGCCTTCGCGCACGAGGATGTCCAGCGCGGCGCTTTGGGTCTGGCGGATCTGCTCTTCGCGGTCCAGTGGGTTTTCCAGGCCACGGCGCAGGGCGCGCTTGGTCTCGGTGTACAGCTGGCGCAGCAGGCTGGCGCGCCAGGAGTTCCACAGGCTGGGGTTGGTGGCGTTGATGTCGGCCACGGTCAGCACATAGAGGTAATCCAGGCGGGTCTCGTCCCCCACATGCAAGGCAAAGTCGTTGATCACCTGTGGGTCGGACAGGTCTTTGCGCTGTGCGGTGGTGGACATCACCAGGTGGTTCAGCACCAGCCAGACGATCAGGCGGCTGTCCCAGGCCGGCAGTTGGTGGCGCTCGCAGAACGTCTGTGCGTCCACCGCGCCCAGCTCCGAGTGGTCACCCTGGCGGCCCTTGCCGATGTCGTGGTAAAGCCCGGCCAGGTAGATCAGCTCGGGTTTGGGCAGGCGGCCCATGAGCTTGCTGGCCAGCGGGAATTTCTCGGAAACCGGCGTGTACTGCAGTTTGCGCAGGTGCTTGATCAGGTTGAGCGTGTGCGCATCGACCGTATAGATGTGGAACAGGTCATGCTGCATCTGCCCGACGATCAGGCCGAATTCCGGCAGGTAGCGGCCGAGGATGCCGTAGCGGTTCATGCGGCGCAGGTTGCGGTGGATGCCGATCTCGCACTTGAACAGCTCGATGAACAGGCTGGTGTTGCGGATATCGTGACGGAAGGTTTCGTCGATCAGGTGCCGGTGCTCGCGCAGCAGGCGCACGGTATCGGCGCGTACCCCTTTGATCTCCGGGTGCTGGGCCATCAGCACGAAGATCTCCAGCATGGCGAACGGCGTGCGTTTGAATACGTTCGGCTTGGCGGCTTCTATATAGCCGTCATGCAGGCGGAAGCGCGCATTCAAAGGTTGGGTGGTGCCACTGTCATCGTCGGCGAGGATGACTTCCTCGAAGTGCTGGATGATCAGGTCGCACAACTGGCTGATGCTCATCACCACCCGGTAGTACTGCTGCATGAACTGCTCGATCGCGCGCTTGGGGTTCTCGTCGCTGTAGCCCAGCAGGGCGGCGATGCTGCGCTGGTGATCGAACAGCAAACGGTCTTCCGAGCGCCCGGCCAGCATGTGCAGGGCATAGCGCACCTTCCACAGGAAGTCCTGGGAGGAGGCCAGCAGTTCGTTCTCGCTTTCCAGCAAAAAACCTTCACCGGCCAGGGCGTGCAGGTTCAGCGTGCCGTATTGGCGGCGCGCCACCCACAACACGGTCTGGATGTCGCGCAGGCCACCGGGTGAGCCCTTGACGTTGGGCTCAAGGTTGTACTCGGTGTCGTTGTACTTGTGGTGGCGGGCCTTGAGCTCGGCACGCTTGGCCAGGAAGAACTCCTTGCTCGGCCACATGTGCTCGGTGCTGGTGACGTCCAGCATACGCTGGCGCAAGGCTTCGGGGCCGGCGACGGTGCGGCTTTCCATCATGTTGGTGATGACCGTCAGGTCGGCACGCGCCTGCTCGGCACATTCGTCGACGGTGCGCACGCTCTGGCCCACTTCCAGGCCGATGTCCCAGAGCAGGGTGAGGAAGCGCTCGATGGCCTCGCGGTACTGCTCGTGTTCGGCAGCACCCAGCAAAATCAGCAGGTCGATGTCGGAATGCGGGTGCAGTTCACCGCGCCCGTAACCGCCTACCGCGATTAGGGCGATGCCACTCTGGTCGCCCCAGTCGAACTGGTTCCAGGCCTGCTGCAGGATGTTGTCGACGAGCCAGGCGCGGTCCTCGATCAAACGGCGGATTTCGCGGCCTTCGCGAAAACGCCGGTCGAGCACCTCGCCCGCCTGGCGGATGGCTTTCTTGAAGGCGGCGATAGGGCTCGCCTTGAGGGCCAGTTCCGCCTGGAACTGGCCGCGGTCGAACAGCTCGGGATCCACCTGGGGCATTGCGTCGCGTTCCTGTCGTGGGGTGCCTGGCGCGGACTCAGGCCGAGGTGCGCGCGATGGTGTCGTCCTTGCGCAGGGTGAAGATCTCGTAACCGGTCGCCGTCACCACCAAGGTGTGTTCCCACTGGGCCGAGAGCTTGCGGTCCTTGGTAATGGCGGTCCAGCCATCGCCCAGGACCTTGGTGTCGGCCTTGCCCTGGTTGATCATCGGCTCGATGGTGAAGGTCATGCCTTCTTTGAGTTCCATGCCAGTGCCGGCGCGGCCGTAGTGGAGGATCTGCGGTTCTTCGTGGAACACTTTGCCGATGCCGTGGCCGCAGAACTCGCGCACCACCGAGAAGCCGTTCTTTTCAGCGTGCTTCTGGATCACTTCGCCGATGTCGCCCAGGCGGCAGCCCGGCTTGACCAGCTCGATGGCCTTGTACATGCATTCCTGGGTGACCTTGGACAGGCGCTCGGCCCAGACCGGCACGTTACCGACGTGGAACATGCGGCTGGTGTCGCCGTGGTAGCCGTCCTTGATCACGGTGACATCGATGTTGAGCGTGTCACCGTCCTTGAGCGGCTTGTCGTTGGGGATGCCGTGGCAGACCACATGGTTGATCGAGGTGCAGATCGACTTGGGGTAACCCTTGTAGTTGAGCGGCGCCGGGATGGCCTGCTGGACGTTGACGATGTAGTCGTGGCACAGGCGGTCCAGTTCTTCGGTGGTGACACCGGGCTTGACGTGCTCTTCGATCATTTCCAGCACCTCGGCGGCCAGGCGGCCGGCGATGCGCATCTTCTCGATGTCTTCTGCGGTCTTGATGGTGACGGTCATTACAGGCTCTCTACGGCGCCGTGCACGGCGCGAACAAACGGGAAAGGCCGGATTCTAGCAGAGCAGGGCGGCAATCGGTCGGGATAAAGCCGGCCATCCTGCTGTCTATAGAGGGCATTTTGGCCTGAAAGCCTGGGTGCTGCAAAAACCGCTGACGGACGCGACAGTATTCGGGTTCCGTTCGCTCGCGGTCTGTGGTATAAAATGCGCCGCTTTCGGGGTCGACCCCGTAAGCCCTAAACCCACACACGTGTCGACACGATGACCTGGGTGCCCCGGATTCTAGAATCTGTGGGTTGGTCATTGGGATGCGTGGAGGCCCAACCCGACTTATCAAGGAACTATCATGTCCCAAGTCAACATGCGCGATATGCTGAAGGCCGGTGTGCACTTCGGCCACCAGACCCGTTACTGGAACCCGAAAATGGGCAAGTACATTTTCGGCGCGCGTAACAAGATCCACATCATCAACCTGGAAAAAACCCTGCCAATGTTCAACGAAGCTCTGGCTTTCGTAGAGCGTCTGGCCCAGGGCAAGAACAAGATCATGTTCGTCGGCACCAAGCGTTCCGCCGGCAAGATCGTCGCCGAGCAAGCTGCTCGTGCCGGTTCGCCATACGTTGACCACCGCTGGTTGGGCGGCATGCTGACCAACTACAAAACCATCCGTGCTTCGATCAAGCGTCTGCGCGACCTGGAAACTCAGGCCGAAGATGGCACCTTTGCCAAGCTGACCAAGAAAGAAGCCCTGATGCGTTCGCGCGATCTGGAAAAGCTGGACCGCAGCCTGGGTGGTATCAAGGACATGGGCGGCCTGCCTGATGCCCTGTTCGTGATCGACGTTGACCACGAGCGCATTGCTATCACCGAAGCCAACAAGCTGGGCATCCCGGTTATCGGCGTTGTCGATACCAACAGCAGCCCGGAAGGTGTTGACTACATCATCCCAGGTAACGATGACGCCATTCGCGCTATCGAGCTGTACATGACTTCGATGGCTGACGCCATCATCCGCGGCCGCAACAACGTTGCTGGCGGCACCGAAGTCTACGCTGAAGAAGCGGCTGCACCTGCTGCTGAGTAATTGACGCCTGGCGTCTACTTGGCACGCAAAAAGGGGGCTTTGCCCCCTTTTTGCCACCTTGAAATCCTGCTGTCAGCAACCGCCCCGCACTATGGGCCTGCTGAGATAAACACAGCGGATTTGCAGAATTGAACGCCCGTGATGAGCGGGTGGAATGGTTGAAAAACTTTCCAAGAGGATTTTGAAATGGCAGCAATTACTGCAGCGCTGGTCAAAGAACTGCGCGAGCGTACCGGCGAAGGCATGATGGATTGCAAAAAGGCCCTGGAAAAGGCCGGCGGCGACATCGAAAAAGCCATTGACGACATGCGTGCCTCGGGCGCCATCAAGGCCGCCAAAAAGGCTGGCAACGTCGCTGCTGAAGGCGCTATCGCCGTCAAGACCGACGGCAAAGCCGCCGTTCTGCTGGAAGTCAACTCGCAGACCGACTTCCTGGCCCTGCAAGACGACTTCAAAAACTTCGTAGCCGAAAGCCTCGAAGAAGCCTTCGCCCAGAAGCTGACCGACGCTGCACCGCTGATCGCCTCGCGCGAAGCAGCCCGTGAAGCCCTGGTCGCCAAGTGCGGCGAAAACGTCAACATCCGCCGCCTGGCGCGCGTTGAGGGTGACGTTGTTGGTGCTTACCTGCACGGCAACAAGATCGGTGCCGTTGTTGTCCTGAAAGGCGGCGACGTCGAGCTGGCCAAGAACATCGCCATGCACGTTGCTGCTTCGAACCCGGAGTTCCTGGATGCATCGGAAATCTCCGCCGAGGCCATCGAGCGCGAGAAGAATGTCTTCCTGCAGCTGAACGCCGACAAGATCGCCGGCAAGCCGGAAAACATCGTTGAGAACATGATCAACGGCCGTATCACCAAGTTCAAGGCTGAAGCTTCGCTGAAAGAGCAAGCCTTCGTCATGAACCCGGAAGTCAAGGTTGGCGAGCTGGCCAAGAAAGCCGGTGCTGAAATCGTTTCCTTCACCTACTTCAAGGTCGGCGAAGGCATCGAGAAGCCAGTCGACAACTTCGCTGAAGAAGTTGCCGCTCAGGTAGCTGCTGCCAAGCAGTAAGACAGACACGTCTGTCGCCCCAAAGAGGCTGCCCGCTCACGCGCGCAGCCTCTTTGTCAAAGCGGGAGTGGTTTTCCAAACCGCTGTTCGCTGACGCAGTCGCTGCGTCACGTTAGAGTTACACGCAGGCTCAAGCAGCCCGCCAGAATTTTTTTACAAACGCCGCAGGAGAGATTCGCAATGGCTCAGCAGGGCAGTGGTCATCAGGCTCGCTATAAACGCATTCTACTCAAACTTAGCGGCGAGGCCCTGATGGGCTCGGAAGAGTTCGGGATCGACCCCAAGGTCCTGGATCGCATGGCGCTGGAAGTCGGCCAGCTGGTCGGCATCGGTGTGCAAGTCGGTCTGGTGATCGGCGGTGGCAACCTGTTCCGTGGTGCGGCGCTCAGTGCAGCCGGCATGGACCGCGTCACCGGTGACCACATGGGCATGCTGGCGACCGTCATGAATGCCCTGGCCATGCGCGACGCGCTGGAGCGGGCAAACATTACCGCCATCGTCATGTCGGCGATTTCCATGGTAGGCGTAACCGATCACTATGATCGCCGCAAAGCCATGCGCCACCTGAACGCCAAAGAAGTCGTAATCTTCGCTGCCGGTACCGGCAACCCGTTCTTCACCACCGACTCCGCCGCTTGCCTGCGCGCCATCGAAATCGATGCCGACGTGGTATTGAAGGCAACCAAGGTCGATGGTGTATACACTGCAGATCCATTCAAAGACCCGCATGCCGAGAAGTTCGATCATCTGACCTACGATGAAGTGCTGGATCGCAAGCTGGGTGTGATGGATCTGACGGCAATCTGCCTTTGCCGCGACCACAAGATGCCGCTGCGCGTCTTCAACATGAACAAGCCGGGCGCCCTGCTGAACATCGTGCATGGCGGCGCGGAAGGAACCCTGATCGAGGAAGTTCAAAAATGATCAACGCTATCAAGAAAGACGCCCAGGACCGCATGGGCAAGTCCATCGAGGCGCTGGGTCGCCACCTGGCTGCCATCCGCACCGGCCGTGCCCACCCAAGCATCCTGGACAGCGTCAGGGTCACTGCCTGGGGTAGCGAAATGCCGCTGAACCAGGTGGCCGCGATTACCGTCGAGGACGCGCGCACCCTGAAGATCGTTGCGCACGACAAGAACCTCAGCGCTGCCATCGAAAAAGCCATCCTGACCTCCGACCTGGGCCTGAACCCGTCCAGCGCCGGTACCACCATCCGCGTCCCGATGCCGGCCCTGACCGAGGAAACCCGCAAGGGTTACACCAAGCAGGCCAGCGGCGTTGCCGAAGATGCCAAGGTAGCCGTGCGTAACGTGCGCCGTGACGCACTCGCCGACCTGAAGAAGCTGACCAAGGACAAGGAAATCAGCGAAGACGAAGAACGTCGCGCCGCTGACGAGATCCAGAAGCTGACCGACAAGTTCGTCGCCGAAATCGACGCTGCGTTCAAGGCCAAGGAAAAGGACCTGTTGGCCGTCTAAGGCCGAGGTTTTTTAATGGAAAAGACCAAGCCAGCGGCGCCGTCCTCGGTGCCGCGACACGTCGCGATCATCATGGATGGCAACAACCGCTGGGCGAAGAAGCGCTTGCTGCCCGGCGTTGCCGGGCACAAGGCTGGCGTCGATGCCGTGCGTGCGGTCATCGAAGTCTGCGCCGAATCGGGGGTCGAGGTACTGACCCTGTTCGCCTTCTCCAGCGAAAACTGGCAGCGCCCCGCCGAAGAGGTCGGTGCGCTGATGGAGTTGTTCTTCTCGGCCCTGCGCCGTGAGGCGCGTCGCCTCAACGAGAACAACATCAGCTTGCGCATCATTGGTGATCGCTCGCGCTTTCATCCTGAGCTGCAGGCTGCCATGCGTGAGGCCGAGGCACTGACCGCCGGCAACAACCGCTTCATCCTGCAGATCGCGGCCAACTACGGTGGCCAGTGGGATATCGCCCAGGCCGCCCAGCGCCTGGCGCGGGAAGTACAGGCGGGCCATCTGCGTCCGGACGATATCACGCCGGGTCTGCTGCAGACGTGCCTGTCCACCGGTGAGTTGCCGTTGCCGGACCTGTGCATCCGCACCGGGGGCGAACGCCGCATCAGCAATTTCCTGCTGTGGCAGCTGGCCTATGCCGAGCTGTATTTCTCCGACCTGTACTGGCCGGACTTCAAACACGAGGCCATGCGCAATGCCCTGGCCGATTTCGCTTCGCGCCAGCGCCGCTTCGGTAAGACCAGCGAGCAGGTCGAGGCTGGAGCTCGTGCTTAATGCTTAAACAACGCATCATTACCGCGCTGATCCTGCTGCCGGTCGCGCTGGGTGGCTTCTTCCTGCTCAACGGTGGGGATTTCGCCCTGTTCATCGGCTTCGTGGTCACCCTCGGCGCCTGGGAGTGGGCGCGCCTGGCGGGGTTGATGACCCAGCCACTGCGCATTGCCTACGCCGCAGTCGTCGCCGGAGCGCTGATGCTGCTGCACCTGATGCCCGACCTGGCACCCTGGGTGCTGGGTGCGTCAGTGATCTGGTGGGGGCTGGCCACCTGGCTGGTGCTGACCTATCCGCGCAGCAGCGAGCTATGGGCCAGTGCGGCCTGCCGCTTGCTGATCGGCCTGCTGGTGTTGCTGCCGGCATGGCAAGGCCTGGTGCTGCTCAAGCACTGGCCGCTCGGCAACTGGCTGATTCTGTCGGTCATGGTGCTGGTCTGGGCCGCCGACATCGGTGCCTACTTCTCCGGCCGTGCCTTCGGCAAGCGCAAGCTGGCGCCGCAGGTCAGCCCGGGCAAGAGCTGGGAAGGCGTCTATGGTGGCCTGGCTGTCAGCCTGGTCATTACGCTGGTGGTCGGTATCAGCCGCGACTGGGGTGTTGGCCAGATCCTGCTGGGTCTGATGGGCGCGGCACTGGTGGTCATGGCCTCGGTGATTGGTGACCTGACTGAAAGCATGTTCAAGCGCCGCTCGGGCATCAAGGACAGCAGCAACCTGCTGCCCGGCCATGGTGGCGTGCTCGACCGCATTGACAGCCTGACGGCGGCCATCCCGCTCTTTGCCGTGCTGCTGTGGGCTGCCGAATGGGGTGTGATGTGAGTACGTTGCAGCGCATTACCGTGCTGGGCGCCACGGGCTCCATTGGCCTGAGCACGCTGGATGTGATTGCACGTCACCCTGAGCGTTATTCGGTATTCGCCCTGAGCGGTTACTCGCGCATCGACGAGCTGCTGGCGTTGTGCGTCCGGCATCGCCCGGAGTACGCGGTGGTGCCGAGTGCCGAAGGTGCTGCGCGCTTGCGCGACGGCCTGGCGGCCGTCGGTTGCGCTACCCAGGTGCTGGAAGGCGAGGCGGGGCTTTGCCAGGTTGCCGCAGCGCCCGAGGTGGATGCGGTGATGGCCGCCATCGTGGGTGCGGCAGGGCTGCGACCGACCTTGGCTGCCGTCGAGGCGGGCAAGAAAGTGTTGCTGGCCAATAAAGAGGCCCTGGTGATGTCTGGCGCGCTGTTCATGGAGGCGGTGCGGCGCAGTGGTGCCGTGCTGCTGCCGATCGACAGCGAGCACAATGCAATCTTCCAGTGCCTGCCCGGCGACTATGCCCGCGGCCTGAGCCAGGTGGGGGTGCGCCGCATCCTGCTGACGGCATCGGGTGGCCCGTTCCGCGAAACACCGTCCGCCGCATTGGCCGATGTCACGCCGGAGCAGGCGTGCGCGCACCCTAACTGGTCCATGGGGCGCAAGATTTCCGTGGATTCGGCCAGCATGATGAACAAAGGGCTCGAGTTGATCGAGGCCTGCTGGCTGTTCGATGCCTCGCCCGCCAAGATCGAGGTGGTGGTGCACCCGCAGAGCGTGATCCACTCGCTGGTGGATTACGTGGACGGTTCGGTGCTCGCCCAGTTGGGCAACCCGGACATGCGCACGCCGATCGCCAATGCGCTGGCCTGGCCGGAGCGCATTGATTCTGGCGTCGCACCGCTGGACCTGTTTGCTATCGCACGCCTGGATTTTCAGGCGCCCGACGAACAGCGCTTCCCGTGCCTGCGCCTGGCGCGGCAGGCTGCCGAGGCCGGCAACAGTGCACCTGCCGTGCTCAATGCGGCCAACGAAGTGGCTGTCGAGGCATTTCTCCAGCGGCGTATCCGCTTCCCGGAGATCGCGGGTATGATCGAACAAGTGCTCGATCAGGAGCCTGTAGTGCCACTGGCTTCGTTGGACGCGGTATTTGCCGCCGACCAGCGTGCCCGGGAGCTGTCCCGTGAGTGGTTGCGGCGTCACGGTCGATGATGCAGGCCTGCCAGGGCTTGTGCGAAAAGTCGTTCTGCTGAACGTCATCTGGAGAAAGATATGACTGCGCTCTACATGATTGTCGGCACCCTGGTGGCCTTGGGTGTTCTGGTCACGTTCCACGAATTCGGCCACTTCTGGGTGGCCCGACGCTGCGGCGTCAAGGTGCTGCGTTTTTCGGTGGGCTTCGGTACGCCGTTGTTGCGCTGGCATGACCGCCAGGGCACCGAATTCGTGGTGGCGGCGATTCCGCTGGGCGGCTACGTCAAGATGCTCGATGAGCGCGAGGCCGATGTGCCGCCTGCGTTGGCCGACCAATCGTTCAACCGAAAAAGCGTGCGTCAGCGTATCGCCATCGTCGCCGCCGGCCCGATTGCCAACTTCTTGCTGGCCATCGTGTTCTTCTGGCTGTTGGCCATGCTCGGCACCCAGCAGATTCGCCCGGTCATCGGTGCAGTCGAAGCGGGCAGCCTGGCAGCGTCGGCAGGCCTGACCGCAGGTCAGGAAATTGTATCCATCGATGGCAAGGCGACCAGCGGTTGGTCTGCGGTCAACCTGCAACTGGTTCGCCGTCTGGGCGAGAGCGGCACCCTGCAGGTAGGCGTGCGCGACGAAGGCGCCAGCGCCGAGCAGCACTTGCAGATCAAGCTGGACCACTGGCTGAAGGGCGCCGACGAGCCAGACCCTATCCAGTCCCTGGGTTTGCGCCCATGGCGCCCGGTGATCGTGCCGGTGCTGGCCGAAATCGATTCGAAAGGGCCGGCCGCTGCCGCCGGCTTGAAGACAGGCGACAAGCTGCTGGCCCTCGATGGCGTGGCAGTGAACGACTGGCAGCAGGTGGTCGACACCGTGCGCGCCCACCCGCAAGCCAAGGTCGTGGTGCGTGTCGAACGCGATGGTGCTGCGCTGGATGTGCCAGTAACCCTGGCCCGCAAGGGTGAGGGCAAGGCCGCGGGCGGTTACCTGGGCGCGGGGGTAAAAGGTGGCGAATGGCCTGCCAACATGCTTCGCGAAGTCAGCTATGGCCCGCTGGACGCGGTAGGTGAGGGCTTGTCGCGTACCTGGAACATGAGCGTCCTGACGCTCGAGTCGCTGAAGAAAATGCTGTTCGGAGAGCTCTCGGTAAAAAACTTGAGCGGACCGATAACCATTGCTAAAGTGGCGGGCGCTTCAGCCCAGTCCGGCGTGGGGGATTTCCTGAATTTCCTGGCCTACCTGAGCATAAGCCTGGGGGTTCTTAACCTGCTGCCCATTCCAGTACTGGATGGGGGGCATTTGCTGTTTTACCTGGTCGAGTGGGCGCGCGGTCGTCCGCTGTCAGATCGGGTGCAAGGTTGGGGGGTCCAGATCGGTATCAGTTTGGTCGTAGGGGTGATGTTGCTCGCCCTGATCAACGATCTGGGTCGACTATAAAGCTTCGCATTGCGAACCTGCCGCCACTTCGCGGCGGGTTGTTTATTGCCAGTTGGAATAAAAGGACTTCATGAAACGTCTGCTGCTAACTGCGGTCCTCTCCGCACTGATGATCGCTGAAGTTCACGCCGAGTCCTTCACCATCTCCGATATTCGTGTCAACGGCCTGCAGCGGGTTTCCGCCGGCAGCGTCTTCGGTGCCTTGCCGCTCAACGTCGGCGATCAGGCCGATGATCGGCGCCTGGTGGATTCGACCCGTTCCCTGTTCAAGACTGGCTTCTTCCAAGACATCCAGCTGAGCCGCGATGGCAATGTCCTGATCATCAACGTGGTCGAGCGCCCGTCGGTTTCCAGCATCGAGATCGAAGGCAACAAGGCGATCAGCACCGAAGACCTGATGAAGGGTCTGAAGCAGTCTGGCCTGGCCGAAGGTGAAATCTTCCAGCGCGCCACCCTTGAAGGTGTGCGTAACGAGCTGCAGCGCCAGTACGTGGCCCAGGGCCGCTACTCGGCCGAGGTCGACGCCGAAGTCGTGCCGCAGCCGCGCAACCGCGTCGCGCTGAAAATCAAGATCAACGAAGGCACCGTCGCTGCCATTCAGCACATCAACGTGGTGGGCAACAACGTCTTCGACGACGAAGAGCTGTCGCAGCTGTTCGAGCTGAAAACCACCAACTGGCTGTCGTTCTTCAAGAACGACGACAAGTACGCCCGTGAAAAACTCTCCGGTGACTTGGAGCGTCTGCGTTCCTACTACCTGGACCGTGGCTACATCAACATGGATATCGCCTCTACCCAGGTATCCATCACGCCAGACAAGAAACACGTCTACATCACCGTCAACATCAACGAAGGCGAGAAGTACACCGTCCGTGACGTGAAGCTCTCCGGTGACCTCAAGGTGCCGGAAGACCAGGTCAAGTCGCTGCTGCTGGTGCAGCCGGGCCAGGTATTCTCGCGCAAGGTGATGACCACCACGTCCGAGCTGATCACCCGTCGTCTGGGTAACGAAGGCTACACCTTCGCCAACGTCAACGGTGTGCCACAGCCGAACGACCAGGACCACACCGTCGATATCATGTTCGTGGTCGACCCGGGCAAGCGTGCCTACGTCAACCGCATCAACTACCGCGGCAACACCAAGACCGAAGACGAAGTGCTGCGTCGCGAAATGCGCCAGATGGAAGGCGGCTGGGCGTCGACCTACCTGATCGACCAGTCCAAGACCCGTCTGGAGCGCCTGGGCTTCTTCAAGGAAGTCAACGTCGAGACCCCGCCGGTGCCTGGCACCGATGACCAGGTCGACGTCAACTACAGCGTCGAGGAACAAGCGTCCGGCTCCATCACGGCGTCGGTCGGTTTCGCTCAGAGCGCCGGTCTGATCCTGGGTGGTTCGATCAGCCAGAGCAACTTCCTGGGTACAGGTAACAAAGTCTCCATCGGCCTGACCCGTTCCGAATACCAGACCCGCTACAACTTCGGCTTCGTGGACCCCTACTTCACGGCTGACGGTGTCAGCCTGGGTTACAACGCCTTCTACCGCAGCACCGACTACGACGACCTCGATGTCGACGTTGCCAGCTATGCGGTCGACAGCCTGGGCGCCGGTGTCAGCCTGGGTTACCCGATCAGCGAAACCTCGCGCCTGACCTATGGCCTGAGCGTTCAGCAGGACAAGATCAAAACCGGTAAATACACCGTTGACGAGATCTTCGACTTCCTCGATCAAGAGGGTGACAACTTCCTGAACTTCAAGGCTTCGATCGGCTGGTCCGAATCGACCTTGAACAAAGGCGTGCTGGCGACTCGCGGTCATTCGCAAAGCCTGACCCTGGAATCGACCATTCCGGGCAGCGACCTGTCGTTCTTCAAGCTCGACTACCGTGGTCAGCTGTTCAAGCCGATCACCAACGACTACACCCTGCGCCTGCACACTGAACTGGGCTATGGTGATGGCTACGGCAGCACCTCGGGCCTGCCGTTCTACGAGAACTACTACGCGGGCGGCTTCAACTCTGTCCGTGGCTTCAAGGACAGCAGCCTGGGCCCGCGCAGTACGCCTAGCCGTGGTGAAGGTAACGAAGGCGGCAAGCCGGGTACCATCCGCGACCCGGATCAGGATCCGCTGCCGTTCGGTGGCAACGTGTTGGTCCAGGGTGGTGTCGAGTTGCTGTTCCCACTGCCGTTCGTCAAGGACCAGCGTTCGCTGCGCACGTCGGTATTCTGGGACGTGGGTAACGTGTTCGATACCAACTGCGGCAGCAAGCCAGATTGCGAGAAGGTCGGTTTCTCGGGTATGGCCAGTTCGGTGGGTCTGGGTGTGACCTGGATCACTGCACTGGGCCCGTTGAGCTTCAGCCTGGCGATGCCGGTCAAGAAGCCGGACGATGCCGATACCCAGGTGTTCCAATTCTCTCTGGGCCAGACCTTCTAAGGTCGGCCCTTGCATAACGACAACGGTTTATCCAGGAGTGCATCGTGCGTAAGTTGACTCAACTGGCCATTTTGGCCGCGGCGCTGGTCGCCACCCCGGCTTTCGCCGAAATGAAGGTTGCCGTCCTGAACTATCAGATGGCCCTGCTGGAATCGGATGCCGCCAAGAAGTATGCGGTTGATGCAGAGAAAAAATTCGGCCCGCAACTGACCAAGCTGAAAAGCTTGGAAAGCAGCGCCAAGGGCATCCAGGACCGCCTGATCAAAGGTGGCGACAAGATGCAGCAGCAGGAGCGTGAGCGCCTGGAGCTCGAGTTCAAGCAAAAGGCCCGTGACTTCCAGTTCCAGTCCAAGGAACTGAACGAAGCCAAGGCCGTTGCGGACCGTGACATGCTCAAGCAACTCAAGCCGAAGCTGGACGGCGCTGTCGAGGAAGTGATCAAGAAGGGCGGTTTCGACCTGGTTCTCGAGCGTGGCGCGGTCATCGATGTCAAACCTCAGTACGACATCACCCGCCAAGTCATCGAGCGCATGAACCAAGCCCGTTGATATGACCTTGAACATGACGCTTGGCCAGTTGGCCGAAGCCCTCGGCGCCACCCTCAAGGGGCCCGAGGCGCTGCAGATTACCGGGCTGGCCACCTTGCAGGAGGCCGGCCCCGGTCAATTGAGCTTCCTCGCCAACCCGCAGTACCGCAAATTCCTGGATAACAGCCAGGCGGCAGCGGTGCTGCTCAAGGCTGCGGATGCTGAAGGCTTTGCTGGCAATGCACTGATCGTCGCTGATCCGTACTTGGCCTATGCGCGCATTTCCCACCTGTTCGATCCCAAGCCCAAGGCTGTGGCGGGAATTCATCCCAGCGCCGTAGTGGCTGAAGATGCCCAGGTGGATGCCAGTGCGAGCATCGGCCCGTTCGTCGTCATCGAAAGTGGTGCGCAGGTTGCTGCCAATGTCAGCATCGGCGCCCACTGCGTGGTCGGTGCCCGTTGCGTCATCGGTGAGGGCGGCTGGCTGGCGCCACGGGTCACCCTGTACCATGACGTGACCATCGGCAAGCGTGTGGTGATCCAGTCTGGCGCAGTGATCGGTGGCGAGGGCTTCGGCTTTGCCAACGAGAAAGGCGTATGGCGCAAGATTGCCCAGATCGGCGGCGTGACCATCGGCGATGATGTAGAAATCGGCGTCAACACGGCAATCGACCGTGGTGCGCTGTCGGACACGCGCATTGCCGACGGGGTCAAGCTCGACAACCAGATCCAGATCGCCCATAACGTTCAGATCGGTGAGCACACGGCCATGGCCGCCTGTGTCGGGATTTCCGGCAGCACGCGCATTGGCAAGCACTGCACCATTGCTGGCGGTGTCGGCATGGTGGGTCATATTGATGTCTGTGATAACGTTTTCGTGTCCGGGATGACCATGGTGACCCGATCGATCACCGAACCGGGTGCCTATTCTTCCGGCACAGCCATGCAGCCATTGGCTGACTGGCGCAAGAGCGCCGCGCGTATCCGCCACCTGGACGACATGGCCAAGCGTCTCCAGCAGGTGGAAAAGCGCATCGATACCGTGACCTCAGGTGGCCAGCCGGCATCAGAAGGCTGATACCATTCCCTGAGCAAGAGTGAACAGACGCTAGCTGGCTCCTCTTTGGACTGCAAAAGGAGCGCGTGGTCAGCACCTGCGCTCCCTATTCTTATTACAGGCTTCCCCCCGAAATGATGGACATCAACGAGATTCGCGAATACCTGCCTCACCGTTACCCGTTCCTGCTGGTGGATCGCGTGACGGATCTGGACTTCGAGGCCCAGAGCATTCGTGCCTACAAGAATGTCAGCATCAACGAGCCGTTCTTCAATGGCCACTTCCCGGCCCACCCGATCATGCCGGGCGTTCTGATCATCGAGGCCATGGCCCAGGCGGCCGGCATCCTCGGTTTCAAGATGCTCGATGCCAAGCCGGCGGATGGCACCCTGTACTACTTTGTCGGGTCCGACAAATTGCGTTTCCGTCAGCCGGTATTGCCGGGTGACCAGCTTGTGCTGGAAGCCAAGTTCCTCAGCCGCAAGAGCATGATCTGGAAATTCGAGTGCCGCGCCCTGGTCGACGGCAAGCCTGTCTGCTCGGCAGAAATCACCTGCGCGGAACGCTCCCTATGAATTTGATTGATCCTCGGGCCATCATCGACCCGTCGGCCAAGCTGGCCGACGGTGTCGAGGTGGGCCCCTGGTCGATCGTTGGCCCTGATGTCGAAATCGGGGAGGGCACCGTCATTGGCCCGCATGTGGTGCTCAAGGGGCCGACCCGTATCGGCAAGCACAACCGCATCTACCAGTTTTCCTCGATCGGCGAAGACACCCCTGACCTCAAGTACAAGGGTGAGCCGACGCGCCTGGTGATCGGTGATCACAATGTGTTCCGCGAAGGTGTGACCATTCACCGCGGTACCGTTCAGGACCGTGCAGAAACCACCGTCGGCGATCACAACCTGATCATGGCCTACGCCCACATCGGTCACGACAGTGTCATCGGCAATCATTGCATTCTGGTGAACAACACCGCGTTGGCGGGGCATGTTCATGTGGGTGACTGGGCAATTCTGTCCGGGTACACCCTGGTGCACCAGTACTGCCATATCGGTGCACATGCGTTTTCCGGCATGGGCACGGCGATCGGCAAAGACGTACCGGCCTTCGTCACGGTGTTCGGCAGCCCGGCCGAAGCACGCAGCATGAACTTCGAAGGCATGCGTCGTCGGGGTTTCAGCGACGAGGTCATTCATATCCTGCGTCGTTGCTACAAGATCGTCTACCGTCAGGGCCTGACCGTCGAAGATGCGATCAAGGCGCTGGACGAACTGGCAGCCCAGCACCCTGAGGTCGATCTGTTCCGTCAGTCGATCCTGAATTCTGCCCGCGGCATCACCCGCTGACATGGCCCAGCTTTGCGTAGCCCTGGTCGCGGGTGAGGCCAGCGGCGATATTCTCGGGTCTGGCTTGATGCGCGCCCTCAAGGCGCGCCATCCCGACGTCCGCTTTATCGGCGTTGGCGGCCCCTTGATGGAAGCCGAAGGCCTGCAATCCTACTTCCCCATGGAACGTCTGGCGGTCATGGGCCTGGTCGAGGTACTGGGACGGCTGCGTGAGCTGCTCAAGCGCCGCAAGTTGTTGATCCAGACCCTCATCGCCGAAAAGCCCGATGTGTTCATCGGCATCGACGCCCCGGATTTCACCCTCAACATCGAATTGAAACTGCGTCAGGCCGGTATCAAGACCGTGCACTACGTCAGCCCATCCGTATGGGCGTGGCGGCAGAAGCGCGTGCTGAAGATCCGCGAAGGCTGCGACCTGATGCTGACGCTGTTGCCGTTCGAAGCCCGGTTCTACGAGGAGCAGGGGGTGCCGGTGCGTTTCGTCGGCCACCCACTGGCCGATACCATTCCGCTCGAGGCCGACCGACTGGCAGCACGCACTGCGCTTGGCCTGGGCCCAGGCCCGGTGGTCGCGTTGATGCCTGGCAGCCGCGGCGGCGAAGTCGGGCGCCTGGGGGCGCTGTTCCTCGATGCCGCCGAGCGCTTGCGCGAACGAGTACCGGGTGTGCGCTTCGTGCTGCCCTGCGCTAACGCCGCACGGCGTGCCCAGGTCGAGCAGATGCTCGAAGGGCGCGCGCTGCCGCTGACCCTGCTCGACGGCCAGTCGCACCAGGCCCTGGCGGCCTGCGATGCGGTGCTTATCGCGTCGGGTACCGCCACCCTGGAGGCACTGCTGTACAAGCGCCCCATGGTGGTGGCTTATCGCCTGGCGCCGTTGACCTACTGGATTCTCAAGCGCCTGGTCAAAAGCCCTTACGTGTCGTTGCCCAACCTGCTGGCCCAGCGCGAACTGGTGCCTGAACTGCTGCAGGATGACGCCACCAGCGAAGCCCTGGCGCAAACCTTGGCCCCCTTGGTGGCCGATGGCAGCCAGCAGACCGAACGTTTCGACGAGATTCACCGCACCCTGCGCCGGGATGCTTCCAACCAGGCCGCCGAGGCGGTACTGGCCTTGCTCAAGGACCGCTGAGATGCAAATAGGACTGGATTTCAACCTGGTCGAAGACCTGGTCGCCGGGGTCGATGAAGTCGGCCGTGGCCCGTTGTGTGGCGCGGTGGTGACGGCTGCAGTGATCCTCGACCCGGCACGGCCGATCCTCGGCCTCAACGATTCGAAGAAACTCACCGAAGCCAAGCGCGAGGCGTTGTTCGACGAAATCTGCGAGAAGGCGCTGAGCTTTTGCATTGCCCGCGCCGAGGTCGAAGAAATCGACCGCCTGAACATTCTTCAGGCCACCATGCTGGCCATGCAGCGTGCGGTCGAGGGGCTGCATGTCACGCCCAAGCTGGCACTGATCGACGGCAACCGCTGCCCCAAGCTGGCGGTGCCCGCGGCACCAGTCGTAAAAGGTGATAGCCAGGTACCGGCCATTGCGGCTGCGTCGATCCTGGCCAAGGTGACGCGTGATCGGGAGATGAGTGCGTTCGAGCTGATCTACCCCGGTTACGGCATCGGTGGGCACAAGGGTTATCCGACGCCGGTGCACCTTGAAGCCCTGGCACGGCTTGGGCCTACGCCCATTCATCGACGCTCCTTTGCGCCGGTGCGGGCGGCCTGGGAGGCCCGTGAGGGCATTACCGATTCTTTGATCTAGTGCATGGGGCCGCTTTGCGGCCCTTTCGCGACGCAAGGCCGCTCCTACAGAAATCATGCGTTCCTCTGTAGGAGCGGCCTTGTGTCGCGACGGGCTGCGAAGCAGCCCCAAATCCTGCCCTCATTTACGCTACAATCCCGCCCTTGTCGTTCTGCTACAGGATCACCCATGTCGGTTCCCTTCGTTCACCTTCGCGTGCACTCCGAATTCTCGCTGGTCGACGGCCTGGTGCGGATCAAACCGCTGGCCAAGGCACTGGCGGGGATGAACATGCCGGCGGTGGCGATCACCGACCAGAGCAACATGTGCTCGCTGGTGAAGTTCTACAAGACCGCCATGGGCGCCGGGATCAAGCCGATCTGTGGTGCCGACCTGTGGCTGGCCGGGCCCGACCCGGAAGCCCCGTTGTCGCGTATCTGCTTCCTGGCGATGAACCCCCAGGGCTATCGCAACCTCACCGAGCTGATTTCGCGCGGTTGGGTCGAAGGCCAGCGCAATGGCCTGGTGATTTTGCAGCGCGAGTGGATCGCCCCCGCCAGCGAAGGCCTGATCGCCTTGTCAGCTGGCAAGGAAGGCGACATTGGCGCCGCGCTGCTCTCTGGCCGGGTTGAAGAAGCCGAAGCGCTGTTGCGCGACTGGATGGGCATGTTCCCCGAGCGCTTCTACGTTGAAGTGCAGCGCACCAACCGCGCCCGCGACGAAGAATACGTGCACGCTGCTGTGGCCCTGGCCGACAAGGTCGGCGCGCCGCTGGTGGCGACCAACGATGTGCGCTTCATCAAGCAGGCCGACTACGATGCCCACGAAACCCGTGTCTGCATCGGCGAGGGCTGGACCCTGGACGACCCGCGTCGCCCGCGCAACTACAGCGATCAGCAGTACCTCAAGAGCGCGGACGAAATGGCCGAGCTGTTCAGCGACTTGCCCGACGCCATCGCCAACACTGTCGAGATCGCCAAGCGCTGCAACATCCAGGTTCAATTGGGCAAGCACTTCCTGCCCGATTTCCCGACGCCCAATGGCATGGGCATCGACGATTACCTGCGCCATGTCTCCCATGAAGGCCTGGAGGAGCGCCTGGCGGTGCTCTGGCCCAAAGAGACCACGCCAGACTATGAGGAAAAGCGCCAGGTCTACCTGGACCGCCTGAAGTTCGAGCTGGATATCATCATCCAGATGGGCTTCCCCGGCTACTTCCTGATCGTTATGGACTTCATCAAGTGGGCCAAGAACAACGGCGTGCCGGTCGGCCCAGGCCGAGGCTCGGGTGCCGGTTCGCTGGTCGCCTACGTGTTGAAGATCACCGACCTCGACCCGCTGGCCTATGACCTGCTGTTCGAGCGCTTCCTCAACCCTGAACGGGTATCCATGCCCGACTTCGACGTCGACTTCTGCATGGATGGCCGTGACCGGGTCATCGAGTACGTGGCTGATGCCTACGGGCGCAACGCGGTCAGCCAGATCATCACCTTCGGTACCATGGCCGCCAAGGCGGTGGTGCGCGACGTGGCGCGGGTGCAGGGCAAGTCCTACGGCCTGGCCGATCGCCTGTCGAAGATGATCCCCTTCGAAGTCGGCATGACCCTGGAAAAAGCCTATGAGCAGGAAGAGATCCTGCGCGACTTCCTCAAGGGCGACGAAGATGCCCGCGAGATCTGGGAGATGGCCCTCAAGCTCGAAGGTGTCACGCGGGGTACCGGCAAGCACGCCGGTGGTGTGGTCATCGCCCCGACCAAGCTCACCGACTTCTCGCCGATCGCCTGTGACGAAGAGGGCGGCGGCCTGGTAACCCAGTTCGACAAGGACGATGTCGAGGCCGCCGGGCTGGTCAAGTTCGACTTCCTTGGTCTGCGTACGCTGACCATCATCAAGTGGGCGATGGAGACTATCAACCGCGAGCAGGCCAAGCAGAACCTGCCGGACTTGAACATCGACTTCATTCCGCTGGATGACCGCAAGACCTACGAGTTGCTGCAAAAAGCCGAGACCACGGCGGTGTTCCAGCTCGAATCGCGCGGCATGAAGGAGCTGATCAAGAAGCTCAAGCCAGACTGCCTGGAAGACCTCATCGCATTGGTGGCGCTGTTCCGCCCAGGCCCGCTGCAGTCGGGCATGGTGGACGACTTCATCAACCGCAAGCACGGCCGCGCCGAGCTGGCCTACCCGCACCCGGACTACCAGTATGACGGCCTGCAGCCGGTACTGGCGCCGACCTACGGCATCATCCTGTATCAAGAGCAGGTGATGCAGATTGCCCAGGTCATGGCCGGCTATACCCTGGGCGGTGCCGACATGCTGCGTCGGGCCATGGGTAAGAAAAAGCCCGAAGAGATGGCCAAGCAGCGCGGCGGCTTCATCGAAGGTTGCGCGAACAACGGCATCGATGGCGATCTGGCAGGTAACATCTTTGACCTGGTAGAGAAATTCGCCGGTTACGGCTTCAACAAATCTCACTCTGCCGCCTATGGCCTGGTGTCCTACCAGACCGCCTGGCTGAAAACCCACTACCCGGCGCCGTTCATGGCCGCGGTACTGTCGGCGGACATGCACAACACCGACAAGGTGGTGGTGCTGATCGAGGAAGTGCGCAGCATGAAGCTGCGCCTCGATGCGCCCGATGTGAACACTTCCGATTTCAAATTCACCGTCAATGACGATGGCCGTATCGTCTATGGCCTGGGTGCGATCAAGGGCGTGGGCGAGGGGCCGGTGGAAGCCATCGTCGAAGTGCGTGCGCAGGGCGGCCCGTTCAAGGACCTGTTCGATTTCTGCGAGCGCGTCGACCTCAAGCGTGTCAACAAGCGCACCCTCGATGCGTTGATCCGCAGTGGTGCACTGGACCGTCTGGGCCCGTACTTCCATGACGAGATCAAGGCCTACCAGGCCAACATCGACCGTAACCGTGCAACCTTGCTGGCGGCGCTGGAAGAGGCGATCAAGTCGGCCGAGCAGACCGCACGTACTGCCGACAGCGGCCACGTCGACCTGTTTGGCGGCTTGTTCGTCGAGGCAGACTCGGACGTTTATGCCAACCACCGCAAGGTCCGCGAGCTGACGCTCAAAGAGCGCCTCAAAGGCGAGAAGGACACACTGGGCCTGTACCTGACCGGTCACCCGATCGACGAGTACGAAAGCGAGATTCGCCGTTTTGCCCGGCAGCGCATCATTGACCTGAAGCCGTCCCGTGAGTCCCAGACGATCGCCGGCATGATCATTGCGTTGCGGGTCATGAAGAACAAGAAGGGTGACAAGATGGGCTTCGTCACCCTCGATGACCGCTCGGGGCGCATCGAGGCGTCGCTGTTTGCCGACTCCTTCATGGCGGCCCAGTCACTGCTGCAGAACGACGCCATGGTCGTGGTCGAAGGGGAGGTCAGTAACGATGACTTCTCGGGCGGCCTGCGCCTGCGAGTGAAGCAGGTAATGACCATGGAAGACGCGCGCACGCGCCTGGCCGAAAGCCTGCGCCTGAAAGTCGCCCATGACGCGCTCAAGGGCGACCGCCTGAACTGGCTGGGTGAGCTGATCACCCGTCACCGCGGCGGCTGCCCGATTACCCTGGAATACACCGGCAGTGACGCCAAGGCCATGCTGCAGTTTGCCGATGAGTGGTCAATCGACCCGGCTGACGGCCTGATTCAGGCACTGCGTGACCAGTTCGGACGTGAGAACGTCTTCCTGCAATATCGTTGAATCGACGAATTTTAATCTCGACCTGAATGCGCCCGATCCCTTAAGGTAGGGCGCCAAACGGATCAACCGGCCGGCCGCCTGGCCGTAGACCCAAGACGGATGCCTATGAACCCGAATTTCCTCGATTTCGAACAGCCGATTGCCGACCTGCAAGCCAAGATCGAAGGCCTGCGCCTGGTGGGTAACGACAACTCGCTGAACATCAGCGATGAAATTGCCCGTCTGCAAGACAAGAGCAATACCCTGACCGAAAGCATCTTCGGCAACCTGACCAGCTGGCAGATCGCCCGCCTGGCGCGTCACCCGCGTCGTCCTTACACCTTGGACTACCTGCAGCACATCTTCACTGAATTCGAAGAGCTGCACGGTGACCGCCATTTCTCCGATGATGCCGCGATCGTGGGCGGTACCGCCCGCCTGGATGGCAAGGCAGTGATGGTCATCGGCCACCAGAAAGGCCGCGAAGTACGTGAGAAGGTGCGCCGCAACTTCGGCATGCCGCGCCCTGAGGGCTACCGTAAGGCGTGCCGCCTGATGGAAATGGCCGAGCGCTTCAAAATGCCGATCCTGACGTTCATCGATACCCCAGGTGCCTACCCAGGTATCGACGCCGAAGAGCGCAACCAGAGCGAGGCGATTGCCTGGAACCTGCGTGTCATGGCGCGCCTGAAGACGCCAATCATCGCCACCGTGATCGGTGAGGGTGGTTCTGGCGGTGCACTGGCCATTGGTGTGTGCGACCAGCTGAACATGCTGCAGTACTCCACCTACTCGGTGATTTCGCCGGAAGGCTGCGCCTCGATCCTGTGGAAGACTGCCGACAAGGCTGCCGATGCCGCCGAGGCCATGGGTATCACGGCCGAACGCCTGAAGAGCCTGAACATCGTCGACAAGGTCATCTCGGAGCCGCTGGGCGGCGCCCACCGTGACCCGGCCGCCATGGCTGAAAGCATCCGTGCCGACCTGGTGCAGCAGCTGGACATGCTGGGCAAGCTCGACAATGACGCGCTGCTGGCACGCCGTTACGAGCGCCTGATGAGCTACGGCCTCTGATACACCCCGGGGCCGCTTTGCGGCCCCTGTGGGAGCGGGCTCGACCCGCGAAGAGGCCGGCTCTGGCAACGGAGTCGTATGGCAAGGGCTTCGCCCTTGTTCGCGGGGCAAGCCCGCTCCCACAGTGCCCCGGCGATTGCGACTCATGTGAGGCGCCCTTGATCAACCTCACCCCCTGGCTCCAAGCCCCCGCCTGGCACATCGCCTTCTCTGGTGGCCTGGACTCCACCGTCCTGCTGCACCTGCTGGCCGATTACGCCCGCACCCACCCCGCGCCCCCGTTGCGCGCCATCCATATCCATCACGGCCTGCAGCCCGCCGCTGACGCGTGGCCAGCCCACTGCGAGCACGTCTGCGCCAACCTCGGCGTCGAACTTCGTGTGGTCCACGTCCAGGTTGCCCCCGGCGCCAGTCTCGAACAGGCTGCCCGCGATGCCCGTTATGCGGCATTCACCAACGTGGTCGGCCCCGGTGAGGTGCTGTTCACCGGCCAGCACCGCGATGACCAGGCCGAAACCCTGCTGTTTCGTTTGCTGCGTGGTGCCGGGCTACGTGGCCTGACTGCAATGCCGGCGCAGCGTCCGCTGGGGCAGGGCAGCCTGGCCAGGCCGTTGCTGGCGATAGCCCGCCAGCAGCTGCACGCGTATGCCCAGGCCCAAGGCTTGACCTGGATCGAAGACCCCTCGAACAGCGACACCGCCTTTGCCCGCAACTATTTGCGCGGCGAAGTGTTCCCGGTGTTGCAGCAGCGTTGGCCGCAAGCCAGCCAGAACCTTGCCCGTTGCGCAGAGCACTTGGGCGAAGCGCAGGGTTTGCTGGATGAGGTGGCTCAGGCGGATCTGGCTAAGGCCGAGGAGGGGGCTGCTGCATGGGTGGGGCTGGATTCCCTGGCGCTTGCGGTGCTCGCGGCGTTGTCACCCGCTCGTCAGCGCAATGCCCTGCAATACTGGCTCAGCCAGCGCACCCGGCTGCCGGATGCGCGCCACTGGGCTGGCTGGGCCGACCTGCGCGATGCCGCGGCCGACGCCCAGCCGACCTGGCGCTTGGCCGACGGCCGGTTGCTGCGCAGTAACGGCCGTATCTGGTGGCTGAGCGGTGACTGGCTGCAGGCGCCGCAAGGCGAATTCGCCTGGGCAGACTCGGCTTGCGAGCTGGCCTTGCCGGGCAACGGCAGCGTTCGGCTGACTGCGCCCAAGCCCCTGGCGGGCCTGACTGTCCGCTATCGCCAGGGCGGTGAAGTGCTTGAGCTTGCCGGGCGCGGTCGACGCGACCTCAAGCGCCTGCTCAACGAGCTGCAGGTGCCGCCTTTCGTGCGTTCGCGCCTGCCCTTGCTGTATCAGGGCGAGCGCTTGCTGGCCGTGGCCAACCTGCCGGCACTGGGGCAGGCAGATTGCCAACTGCACTGGCAGTTACCGACGAACGCGCAAGGTTTGAGCTGAAGGGTACATTCCGGTAGACTACCCTCCCTTCTTGATACAACTTCTGTGGGTTCCTCGAAAACACAGCAGTTGCCGATTACCACGCAGTTTTTTGCTGGGCTGATTCTGGAAATGACGAGCGAGCTCCATGCCGGGGATACCCTGGTTTGTACAGACGCGGCAGTTTTTCGAGATGCACTGTGATTGACGCAGGTGATCGGGGGCTTCGGCCTTCCTTCGCTTTCTCCGGCGGCGCTGGCCGCCTTAACGCAGACTTCTAGGGTTTTTCATGACGCGCTACATATTCGTCACGGGCGGTGTTGTTTCTTCATTGGGGAAAGGCATTGCCTCGGCTTCCCTGGCGGCCATCCTGGAAGCGCGGGGACTCAAGGTCACCATGCTCAAGCTGGATCCGTACATCAACGTCGATCCTGGCACCATGAGTCCGTTCCAGCACGGTGAAGTCTTCGTCACCCAGGACGGCGCCGAGACTGACCTTGACCTGGGCCACTACGAGCGGTTTATCCGCACGACCATGACCCAGAACAACAACTTCACCACCGGCCGTATCTACGAGCACGTGCTGCGCAAGGAGCGCCGTGGTGACTACCTGGGCGCGACCATCCAGGTCATCCCGCACATCACCGACGAGATCAAGCGTCGCATCATCAAGGGTGCCGGCGATGCCGACGTGGCCCTGGTTGAAATCGGCGGTACGGTCGGCGACATCGAGTCGCAGCCGTTCCTCGAGGCCATCCGCCAGCTGCGCGTCGAAGTGGGCTCCAAGCGCGCCATGCTGATGCACCTGACCCTGGTCCCGTACATCGCTACCGCAGGCGAAACCAAGACCAAGCCGACCCAGCACTCGGTCAAGGAGCTGCGCTCCATCGGCCTGCAGCCTGACGTGCTGATCTGCCGCTCCGACCACCCGGTCGATGCCTCGTCGCGCCGCAAGATCGCCCTGTTCACCAACGTTGAAGAGCGTGCGGTCATTTCGCTCGAAGACGTCGACACCATCTACAAGATCCCGGGCGTGTTGCATGCCCAGGGCCTGGATGACTTCGTCACCGAGCGTTTCGGCCTGCAGTGCGACAGCGCCGACCTGTCCGAGTGGGACAAGGTCGTCGATGCCAAGCTCAACCCAGAGCACGAAGTGACCATCGCCATGGTCGGCAAGTACATGGAGCTGCTGGATGCGTACAAGTCGCTGATCGAAGCGATGAGCCACGCCGGCATCACCAACCGTACCAAGGTCAACCTGCGCTACATCGATTCCGAAGACATCGAGAACCAAGGCACCAGCCTGCTCGAAGGCGCCGACGCCATTCTGGTACCGGGCGGTTTCGGCCTGCGCGGTGTCGAAGGCAAGATCACTGCGGTGCAATACGCCCGTGAGAACAAAGTGCCTTACCTGGGTATCTGCCTGGGCATGCAAGTTGCCGTGATCGAGTTCGCCCGTAACGTGATGGGCTGGAAAGACGCCAACTCCACCGAGTTCGACCGCAACAGCGGCCACCCGGTTGTCGGCCTGATCACCGAGTGGGCCGATTCTACCGGCGCCGTCGAGACCCGTACCGAAGCTTCCGACCTGGGCGGCACCATGCGCCTGGGCGCGCAGGACTGCCAGATCGTCTCGGGCTCCAAGGTTCACGATTGCTACGGCAAGGACGTGATCACCGAGCGTCACCGCCACCGCTACGAAGTGAACAACAACCTGCTGCCACAACTGGTCGACGCTGGCCTGGTGGTTTCCGGTCGTTCCGAAGACGGCGCGCTGGTTGAAGTGGTCGAGTCCAAGGACCACCCATGGTTCGTCGCTTGCCAGTTCCACCCAGAGTTCACCTCGACCCCGCGTGACGGCCACCCGCTGTTCAGTGGTTTCGTCAAAGCAGCCCTGGCTCAGAAGAACAAGGCCTGATCAATGACCCAGAAGATCATTCGCGTCGGTAACATCGAGATCGCCAACGACAAGCCGTTCGTCCTGTTCGGCGGCATGAACGTCCTGGAATCCCGTGACCTGGCAATGAAGGTCTGCGAAGAGTACGTGCGGGTCACCGAGAAGCTCGGTATCCCGTATGTGTTCAAGGCCAGCTTCGACAAGGCTAACCGTTCGTCGGTGACGTCCTACCGTGGCCCGGGCATGGAAGAGGGGCTGAAGATCTTCGAGGAGATCAAGCGCACCTTCAACGTGCCGGTGATCACCGACGTGCACGAGCCTTACCAGGCCGAGCCGGTGGCCAAGGTCTGCGACATCATCCAGTTGCCGGCCTTCCTGTCGCGTCAGACCGACCTGGTGGTGGCCATGGCCAAGACCGGCGTGGTGATCAACATCAAGAAGGCCCAGTTCCTCGCGCCCCAGGAGATGCAACATATCCTGGCCAAGTGCGAAGAGGCGGGTAACGACCAGTTGATCCTCTGCGAGCGTGGTTCGAGCTTCGGCTACAACAACCTGGTGGTGGACATGCTCGGCTTCGGCATCATGAAGCAGTTCGAGTACCCGGTCTTCTTCGACGTGACCCATGCCCTGCAGATGCCGGGCGGTCGCTCGGACTCTGCCGGTGGCCGTCGTGCCCAGGTCACCGACCTGGCCAAGGCTGGCATGAGCCAAGGCCTGGCCGGCCTGTTCCTCGAGGCTCACCCTGATCCGGACAATGCCAAGTGCGATGGCCCTTGCGCCTTGCGCCTGGACAAGCTGGAGCCGTTCCTGACCCAGCTCAAGCAACTGGACGAGCTGGTGAAAAGTTTTCCGACGGTAGAAACCGCGTAAAGCTCATTTCTCGGGTAAAGTACCGCCCGTTCTCTCCCTGACCAAACGGTCAGGGAGCGCTTTCATCAGGCCTGCCTGCTGCATACCCTGCCTGATGAAGTGCAAGGATTTCCTAAGCTGCGTTGTTTTCGTCAATTCTGGAGTGCTTACAACAATGGCAAAAATCGTCGACATCAAAGGTCGTGAAGTTCTCGATTCGCGTGGCAACCCCACCGTGGAAGCCGATGTACTGCTCGACAACGGCATCATCGGCAGTGCTTGCGCGCCGTCCGGTGCTTCCACCGGCTCGCGCGAAGCGCTGGAGCTGCGTGATGGCGACAAGAGCCGTTACCTGGGCAAGGGCGTGCTGAAAGCCGTCGCCAACATCAACGGCCCGATTCGCGACCTGCTGCTGGGCAAGGACCCTTCCGACCAGAAGGCTCTGGACCGCGCCATGATCGACCTGGACGGTACCGAGAACAAAGCCAAGCTGGGCGCCAACGCCATCCTGGCTGTTTCCCTGGCTGCCGCCAAGGCCGCTGCCCAGGACCAGGACCTGCCGCTGTACGCGCACATCGCCAACCTGAACGGCACCCCGGGCCAGTACTCGATGCCGGTTCCGATGATGAACATCATCAACGGTGGCGAGCACGCCGACAATAACGTCGACATCCAGGAGTTCATGGTGCAGCCGGTTGGCGCCAAGACCTTCTCCGATGGCCTGCGCATGGGCACCGAAATCTTCCATCACCTGAAGGCTGTACTGAAGGCTCGCGGCCTGAACACTGCCGTCGGTGACGAAGGTGGCTTTGCGCCGAACCTGGCGTCTAACGAAGACGCGCTGGCCGCCATCGCCGAAGCCGTTGAAAAGGCCGGCTACAAGCTGGGCACCGACGTGACCCTGGCCCTGGACTGCGCAGCTTCCGAGTTCTATGAAGACGGCAAGTACAACCTGTCTGGCGAAGGCAAGTCGTTCGACGCCGAAGGCTTTGCCGAGTACCTGAAAGGCCTGACCGAGCGCTTCCCGATCATCTCGATCGAAGACGGCCTGGACGAGTCCGACTGGGCTGGCTGGAAGATCCTCACCGACAAGATTGGCGAGAAGGTGCAACTGGTCGGTGACGACCTGTTCGTGACCAACACCAAGATCCTCAAGGAAGGCATCGAGAAGGGCATCGGTAACTCGATCCTGATCAAGTTCAACCAGATCGGCTCGCTGACCGAGACCCTGGAAGCCATCCAGATGGCCAAGGCTGCAGGCTACACCGCGGTGATTTCGCACCGTTCCGGTGAAACCGAAGACTCGACCATTGCCGACCTGGCTGTAGGTACCGCTGCTGGCCAGATCAAGACCGGCTCGCTGTGCCGTTCCGACCGCGTCTCCAAGTACAACCAACTGCTGCGCATCGAAGAGCAACTGGGTGCCAAGGCGGTTTACCGTGGTCGTGCCGAGTTTCGCGGTTAAGCAAGAGATGGTAAAAAGACAGCAGCCGGAGCTGTAGGAGCTTTCGTACTGAATTTTCCTACACTTGCAAAGGGTTTCTGTCGACGAAGCCTGGCCTCGGCCAGGCTTCGTGCTATTCGAGGCCCCGAAGTGAACAGTAAGCGGCGGTCTTTTTAACCTGGATACCTTGATGCGCAGTCCCTATTGGTTGTTCCTCGTTCTGCTTCTGCTGTTGGGTGGCCTGCAGTACCGCCTGTGGGTGGGCAATGGCAGCCTGGCGCAAGTGACCGAGCTCAAGCAGCAGATCGCCGAGCAGCACGCCGAAAACGAGCGTCTGCTTGAGCGTAACCGCGTGCTTGATGCAGAAGTCCTGGAGTTGAAGAAAGGTATGGAGACCGTGGAAGAACGGGCTCGTCATGAATTGGGGATGGTCAAAGAGGGTGAAACTCTCTTCCAGTTGCCGCAAAAATGACTGACACATTACCGGCCTTCTGGGCCGTGATTCCTGCTGCGGGCGTGGGTGCCCGCATGGCTGCCGACCGCCCCAAGCAGTACTTGCAACTGGGTGGGCAGACCCTTCTCGAGCATAGCCTCGACTGTTTTCTTGGCCATCCAACGCTCAAGGGCGTGGTGGTCAGCATTACCGCAGACGACCCTTACTGGCCCGGCCTGCGCTGTGCCAGCGACCCGCGCATCCAGCGCGCGGCGGGCGGTCGCGAGCGTGCCGACTCGGTACTCAACGCGTTGCTGTTGCTGCATGCCCAAGGGGCTTCGGACAGCGACTGGGTGCTGGTGCACGATGCCGCGCGGCCGAACCTGGCGCGCAGTGACCTGGACAAGCTGTTGTCCGAGCTGGCAGATGACCCGGTGGGTGGCCTGTTGGCGGTGCCAGCGCGCGATACGTTGAAGCGTGCCGACAGCCATGGCCGGGTGAGCGCTACCGTAGACCGCAGCACCATCTGGCAGGCGTATACGCCGCAGATGTTCCGCCTGGGGGCCTTGCACCGCGCGTTGGCCGAGTGCCTGGTGTCGGATGTGGTGGTCACCGACGAGGCTTCGGCCATCGAGTGGTCCGGCCAGGCGCCGCGGCTGATCGAAGGGCGCAGCGATAATATCAAGGTGACCCGGCCGGAAGACCTTGAGTGGTTGCGCCAGCGCTGGGCGGGGCGCCGCTGACACTGTAATCCTGTGCTGGCCCTTTCGCGGGCAAGCCCGCTCCTACAGGGAATTGCGATCTCTTGTAGGAGCGGCCTTGTGCCGCGAAAGGGCCGCAAAGCGGCCCCAGTGCACTATCAAGCCACACGATACTCCGGCAACCCCGCCAACCCTTCCTTCAGATAATCCACCAGCCGCCTTACCTTCGGCGACAGATGCCGCTGCTGCGGGTACAACGCCCACACCGCCGTATTCGGCGGCTGATGCCCCTCCAGCAGCGATACCAGTGCCCCCGTGTTCAGGTGCTCCAGCACGTAATAGTCCGGCAACTGGCACAAGCCCATCCCCAGCAACGCGGCGTCTAGTACGGCCTGCCCGCTGTTGCAGCGCCAGTTTCCCTGCACCCGCTGGCTGATCTCGCGGCCATCCTGCTGCAGTGCCCACAAGTCCGAACTGCCAATCAGGCAGTTGTGCCGCGCCAGTTCCGACAGGCTGTGCGGCCTGCCGTAACGCTCCAGATACGCCGGTGAGGCGCACAGGTACATGCGCCGCGGTGCCAGGCGGGCGGCAACCAGCCTGGAGTCGGCAAGCCGGCCGAGGCGAATGGCCAGGTCCATGCCTTCATGCAGCAGGTCCAGCGTGCGGTTGCTCAGTTCCACTTCCACCCTCAACTGCGGGTACAGCGCCATGAAGCGCGTCACCAGCGGCACGATGAAGCGCTCGCCATAGGCCACCGCACAGGTCATGCGCAGCAGCCCCTTGGGCTCGCTAGCCAGGTCGCCCATTGCCCGCAGGGCTTCTTCACGGCCATCTTGCAGGCGTTGGCAATGCTGCAGGAAGGTCTGCCCGGCCTCACTCAGGGTGACGCGCCGGGTGCTGCGGTACAGCAGCCGCGTCTGCAGGCGCTCTTCCAGGCGGGCGATCTGCCGGCTGATGTGCGAAGACGATACGCCCAGGCGCTCCGCCGCCGCGGTGAACTGGCCAGACTCGGCCACCGCCACGAATTCGTCGATGCCTTCCCAGCGGCTACTCATTGATTGTCCCTGTGCAGCAATAATGTTTTGTCTTTGCCTGGATTATTCATCAAAACACCCTGAATTACACTGCAAGACTGAATTGACCCCTTGTCTGGAGACCGTTGATGATCAAGTCCCGTGCTGCCGTAGCCTTCGAAGCCAAGAAACCCCTGGAAATCGTCGAAGTGGACGTGGCCATGCCCAAGGCCGGCGAAGTGCTGCTGCGCGTGGTTGCCAGCGGTGTGTGCCATACCGACGCCTACACCCTGTCTGGCGCCGACCCGGAGGGTATCTTCCCGTCGATCCTTGGCCACGAAGGCGGCGCGATCGTCGAGGCAGTGGGCGAGGGCGTGACCTCGGTGGCCGTGGGTGACCATGTGATCCCGCTGTACACCCCTGAGTGCGGCCAGTGCAAATTCTGCCGTTCGGGCAAGACCAACCTGTGCCAGGCCATCCGCGCCACCCAGGGCAAGGGCCTGATGCCAGACGGCACCACGCGCTTCTCGTATAAAGGCCAGCAGCTGTTCCACTACATGGGCACCTCGACCTTCTCCGAGTACACCGTGCTGCCAGAAATCTCCGTGGCCAAGATCCAAAAGGAGGCCCCGCTGGAGAAGGTCTGCCTGCTCGGCTGTGGCGTCACCACCGGTATCGGCGCGGTCATCAACACCGCCAAGGTCCAGCCGGGTGACACCGTGGCCATCTTCGGCCTCGGCGGCATCGGCCTGTCGGCGATCATTGGCGCCGTCAAGGCCAAGGCCTCGCGCATCATCGCCATCGACATCAACCCAGCCAAGTTCGAGATCGCTCGTCAGCTGGGTGCCACCGATTGCATCAACCCGAAAGAATACGACCGCCCGATCCAGGAAGTGATCGTCGACCTCACCGACGGCGGCGTGGACTTCTCCTTCGAGTGCATCGGCAACGTCCAGCTGATGCGTGCGGCCCTGGAATGCTGCCACAAGGGGTGGGGCGAGTCGGTCATCATCGGCGTTGCCGGTGCCGGCCAGGAAATCGCCACCCGTCCGTTCCAGCTGGTCACCGGTCGCGTCTGGCGCGGCTCGGCGTTCGGTGGCGTACGCGGCCGCAGCGAGCTGCCAAGCTATGTCGAAATGGCCGAGAAGGGCGAGATCCCGCTGGACACCTTCATCACCCACACCATGGGCCTGGAAGACATCAACAAGGCCTTCGACCTGATGCATGAAGGCAAGAGCATCCGCAGCGTGATCCACTTCTGAGGTCTGCCATGAGCCTGGACAACATTTCTTGCCAGAAAAGCTTCGGCGGCTGGCACAAGCGGTACCGGCACCCGTCCAAGGTGCTCGGCTGCGACATGGTGTTCGCGGTGTATCTGCCTCCTCAGGCCGAACAGGGGGCCAAGCTGCCGGTGCTTTACTGGCTGAGCGGCCTGACCTGCACCGACGAGAACTTCATGCAGAAGGCCGGCGCCCAGCGCCTGGCCGCCGAGCTTGGGTTGATCATCGTTGCGCCCGACACTAGCCCGCGTGGCGAGCAGGTGCCGGGCGACCCGGATGGCGCCTGGGACTTTGGCCTGGGGGCCGGCTTCTACCTCAATGCCACCCAGCAGCCGTGGGCGCAGCACTACCGCATGCATGACTACGTGGTAGAGGAGTTGCCCGCGCTGATCGAGGCGCACTTCCCGGCCTCGGACCAGCGCAGCATCAGTGGCCACTCGATGGGCGGGCATGGCGCATTGGTGTGCGCCTTGCGTAACCCGGGGCGCTACCGTTCGATCTCGGCGTTCTCGCCGATCAGCAACCCGATGGACTGCCCGTGGGGTGAAAAGGCCTTCAGCCGCTACCTGGGCGAGGACCGTGCGCGCTGGCGCGAGTGGGATGCCAGCGTGCTGCTGGCCGAAACACCCGCGGGCAGTTGCCCGCCGTTGCTGGTGGACCAGGGCGACCGTGATGACTTCCTCGAGAAGCAGCTCAAGCCTGAGGCACTGGAGCAGGCCGCGCGCAAAGGGGGGCATGCACTGACCCTGCGCCTGCAGCCTGGCTATGACCATAGCTACTACTTCATCGCCAGCTTCATCGAAGACCACGTGCGCCATCATGCGAAGGCGCTGGGCCGGGTGTAAGGCGCAGCCCCAATACCGCACAAAGCAGGTAGAATCACGCCCTGACTCAATCAGGGCGTTTTTCTATGCGTATTGGCCACGGCTACGATGTGCACCGTTTCTGCGACGGTGATTTCATTACCCTGGGCGGGGTCCGTATCCCCCACAAACACGGCCTCCTGGCCCACTCCGACGGTGACGTGCTGCTGCACGCCCTGAGCGATGCCTTGCTGGGCGCTGCGGCGCTGGGTGATATCGGCAAGCACTTCCCCGACACCGACCCGCAGTTCAAGGGTGCCGATAGCCGTGCCTTGCTGCGTCATGTGGTCGCTATCGTCCAGGCCAAGGGCTGGAAGGTGGGCAATGTCGACGCCACCATCGTTGCCCAGGCGCCGAAAATGGCGCCGCACATCGAGACCATGCGCCAACTGATCGCCGAAGACCTGCAAGCCGAGCTCGACCAGGTCAACGTCAAAGCGACCACCACTGAAAAGCTGGGCTTCACCGGCCGTGAGGAGGGGATTGCCGTGCATGCGGTCGCCCTGTTGCTGCCAGCATGACCGAACTGGAACTGCTGGGCCCGCGTGCATCGGGTGAAGCGCTGGGCACTGCGGTGCTCAAGGCTGTGGCTGAAGACTTCCAGGTCGACGAGGTGCTGGATATCCCGCTGTCGGGCCAGGGTGAGCACCTGTGGTTGTGGGTCGAAAAGCGCGACCTCAACACCGAAGAAGCGGCCCGCCGATTGGCCCGCGCCGCAGGCGTGCCGGCCCGTTCGATCAGCTATGCCGGGCTCAAGGACCGCCAGGCCCTGACCCGTCAGTGGTTCAGCCTGCACCTGCCCGGCAAGGCCGACCCGGACCTGTCGCGTGCCGAGGATGCCAGCCTGCGCGTGCTCAAGCAGGTGCGTCACCAGCGCAAGCTGCAGCGTGGCGCGCATTCGGCCAACGGCTTCACCCTGCGCCTGACGGCCCTGGCGGCCGATCACGCTGCGCTGGACGCGCGCCTGGAGGCGCTCAAGCAGCACGGCGTGCCGAACTACTTCGGCAGCCAGCGGTTTGGCCATGGCGGCGGTAATGTCCATGACGCGCTCGACTGGGCGGCCCGCAAGGCGCTGCCAGAGCAACGCAATGTGCGTTCGCGTTTGCTTTCGGCAGGGCGCAGCTACCTGTTCAACCAGATTCTCGCCGCCCGTGTTGCCGACGGCAGCTGGGCCCGTGCGCAAGTCGGGGACCTGCTGGCCTTCACCGATAGCCGTAGTTTCTTTCCCGCGACCGAGCAGGAATGTACCGATCCGCGCTTGGCGATTCTCGACCTGCATCCCACCGGTGCGCTGTGGGGCGAGGGCGAAACCCCCGCCGCAGGTGCCACTGCCGCGTTGGAAAGCGCAGTCGCCGCGCGGCAGCCGGCACTGTGCCATTGGCTGGCCCAGGCGGGCATGGATCACGAACGGCGCATTCTGCGGCTCCCTATTGGCGGCCTGACGTGGCATTATCCCGAGCCTGATATCCTGCAACTGGAATTCGTCCTTCCGGCCGGATGCTTCGCCACCGTGGTGGTGCGCGAAGTCGTGGATCTGGTGTCGGCAGGGCAGACGGACAGCCCATGCGTATTCTGATTTCGAACGACGACGGTGTTACCGCACCTGGCCTCGCCGCGCTGCACGCTGCGCTGGTGGATTATGCCGAGTGCGTGGTAATCGCCCCGGAGCAAGACAAGAGCGGCGCCAGCAGTTCGCTGACGCTGGACCGGCCGCTGCATCCGCAGACCCTGGCCAACGGTTTCATCAGCCTTAATGGCACGCCGACCGATTGCGTGCACCTGGGGCTCAATGGCCTGTTGCCGCAGACCCCAGACATGGTGGTGTCGGGGATCAACCTGGGCGCGAACCTGGGCGACGACGTGCTGTATTCGGGCACCGTCGCCGCCGCGTTGGAAGGCCGCTTCCTGGGCAACACGTCGCTGGCGTTTTCGTTGCTCTCGCGCCAGCCGGACAACCTGCCCACGGCGGCCTACATCGCCCGCCGGCTGGTGGAGGCGCAGTCGCGTCTCACACTGCCGCCGCGCACCGTGCTCAACGTCAATATCCCCAACCTGCCGTTGGAGCACATCCGCGGCATCCAGCTCACCCGCCTCGGTCACCGGGCGCGGGCGGCGGCGCCGACCAAGGTGGTCAACCCGCGCGGCAAGGAGGGGTACTGGATTGCCGTGGCCGGCGATGCCGAAGACGGTGGCCCGGGCACGGACTTCCACGCGGTGATGCAAGGCTATGTATCGATCACACCGCTGCAGCTTGACCGCACCTTCAACGATGCTTTCGAACAGCTCGACGGTTGGCTGGAGGGCCTGCTCTGATGCGTGAGGACGATATGTTGCGCCGGGGTATCGGCATGACCTCCCAACGGACCCGGGAGCGGCTGATCCAGCGCCTGTGCGAAGAAGGCGTGGCGAACCCCAAGGTGCTCGACGCGATCCGCCGCACCCCGCGCCACCTGTTCGTCGACGAGGCCCTGGCGCATCGCGCCTACGAAGACACGGCGCTGCCGATCGGCCACAACCAGACCATCTCGCAGCCGTTCATGGTTGCGCACATGAGCGAGCTGCTGCTTGAGGCCGGGCCGCTCGACAAGGTGCTGGAGATCGGCACAGGCTCCGGCTACCAGACGGCGATACTTGCCCAGCTGGTGGAGCGGGTGTTCTCGGTGGAGCGCATCAAGGTGCTGCAGGATCGCGCCAAGGAGCGCCTGGTAGAGCTGAACCTGCGTAACGTGGTGTTTCGCTGGGGCGATGGTTGCGAGGGCTGGCAGGCGCTGGCGCCCTACAACGGCATCATCGTCACTGCCGTGGCGCCCGAGGTGCCACAGGCACTGCTCGATCAACTGGCGCCGGGGGGGCGCATGGTGATTCCGGTGGGCCCGGCAGGCGAGACACAGCAGTTGATGCTGATCGTGCGTGAGGAGCATGGGTTCTCCCGGCGTGTGCTAGGCGCCGTGCGCTTCGTGCCATTGCTCAATGGCCCGCTGGCCTGAACCACGGAATATTTACGCCAGCGACGAATTCTTGCGCCATTGCCCTGTCTATCTGGCGGGGTGATCTGCTATAGCTCTAGTGGCCTTTGCAGCCGTCCACCCAATACAGGTGGGCTCGGTTATAATTGCAACAATATTGCATTTCTTATCGTTATTTCGGTATTCGGCACCATGAGGGGAGCGCGGGTGGGTCACACAGTCATTCGGCAGCGCAAGGATTGGGCGGGTTTCAAGCTTCTGGTGATTGCACTGGCCATGGGCACCTTGCTGGCGGGTTGTTCCAGCACCAGCTCGACAAGCGCGCGGGTGGTCGACCGTAACAATGCAGCGCCCAAGCGGCCGACGGTGACTTCCGGTCAGTACATCGTCAAGCCGGGCGATACGTTGTTCTCCATCGCCTTCCGTTACGGCTGGGACTACAAGGAGCTGGCCGCCCGCAACGGCATCCCGGCGCCTTACACCATTCGCCCTGGCCAGCCGATTCGCTTCAGCAGCGGCGCCACGGGTAGCACCACGGTGGTGTCCAACCCTTCGTCCTCGAGCAAAACCACGGTCATTCGTCGCCCCGTTGGTAGCACCAGCACCGCCCCCAGCGGTAGCACCAAGCCGGCTACGACGGCCCCGACAACCAGTGCGCCGGTGGTCGCCACCGTGCCGGCCGCAGAGCGCGCGGTAGGCGGTTGGACCTGGCCGGCCAATGGCGTGCTAATTGGAAAATTTGCTTCAAACGGTAGTTTGAATAAAGGCATTGATATCGCCGGTGATTTGGGACAGCCTGTTTTTGCTGCGTCTGATGGTGCAGTGGTTTACGCCGGGAGTGGCTTGCGGGGCTACGGCGAGCTGATCATCATCAAGCACAGCGATACCTACGTCAGTGCCTACGGTCACAACCGCAGGCTGTTGGTTCGGGAGGGGCAGCAGGTCAAGGCTGGGCAGTCGATTGCTGAAATGGGGTCCACGGGCACTGATCGGGTGAAGCTGCATTTCGAGATTCGCCGCCAGGGCAAACCCGTCGATCCGCTCCAGTTCCTGCCACGTCGTTGATTGTTGTACCTGGCCTGTTCCTCTGATGTAGAGGGGACAGGCTCCAGCGCTGCCAGGGATACAGGTGCCGCTCGAGTCTGAGTTCGAACTCAGCAAAGGACTATAACAATGGCTCTCAATAAAGAAGCGCCGGAGTTTGACATCGACGATGACGTCCTCCTGATGGAGACGGGCATCGTTTTGGAAACGGATGTGGTGTCAGACGAACCTGCTGTATCTTCGGTTCGGACAAGGGCCAAGACCGGCTCTTCGCTCAAGCAGCACAAGTACATCGATTACACTCGGGCACTTGATGCTACTCAGTTGTACCTCAATGAGATTGGATTCTCGCCTCTGCTGTCGCCAGAAGAGGAAGTGCATTTTGCGCGCCTGTCGCAAAAAGGCGACCCCGCCGGCCGCAAGCGCATGATCGAAAGCAACCTGCGCCTGGTTGTGAAAATTGCCCGTCGTTATGTGAATCGTGGCCTGTCGTTGCTCGACCTGATCGAGGAGGGCAACCTGGGGTTGATTCGTGCGGTCGAGAAATTCGACCCGGAACGTGGTTTCCGGTTCTCGACCTATGCGACCTGGTGGATTCGCCAGACCATCGAACGGGCGATCATGAACCAGACCCGTACCATTCGCCTGCCGATCCATGTGGTCAAGGAGCTCAACGTCTACCTGCGCGCTGCGCGGGAGCTGACCCAGAAGCTCGATCACGAGCCCTCGCCAGAAGAAATCGCCACCCTGCTGGAGAAGCCTGTCGCTGAGGTCAAGCGGATGCTGGGGCTGAACGAGCGGGTGTCTTCGGTGGATGTTTCGCTCGGGCCGGACTCGGACAAGACCCTGCTCGATACCCTTACCGATGACCGCCCAACCGACCCGTGTGAGCTGCTGCAGGACGACGACCTGTCGCAGAGCATCGATCAGTGGCTGGGTGAGCTGACCGACAAGCAGCGTGAGGTAGTGGTGCGCCGCTTTGGCCTGCGTGGGCATGAGAGCAGCACCCTGGAAGATGTTGGCCTGGAGATCGGCCTGACGCGTGAGCGTGTGCGGCAGATCCAGGTAGAGGGGCTCAAGCGCTTGCGCGAGATCCTCGAGAAGAATGGCCTGTCTAGCGAGTCGTTGTTCCAGTAACAAGCTGTTCGCCAGCATAAGACGCCCCGATAGCCTCGGGGCGTTTTTGTGTGCGCGGTGCAGTGCAGAATAACGCGCCTCCCTGTAAACGCGCCCCCCCTGTAGGAGCAGCCTTGTGCTGCGAAGAGGCCGGTGGCAACAGTGCAAATTCCCGCTGGGATCACTGGCCTCTTCGCAGCACAAGGCTGCTCCTACAGGGGTGATGCACGGGTCAGAAACGCAGATTCGCCATCCAGCATTTGTGTACCGCGCCACCCCAGTAACATCGCGTGTAAGAGATCGCTTACTTGTTTTGTAAGCTATCTATGCAACCAACAGTAAATCATTGTCGTTTTCAGCTCCGCCGTAATCCTAACTTACTGAAAATCATGGATTATTTGGATGTGAGGAAAAGTGTCCGCGGTAATATCTTGAGAGGTGCCTCGGTTGTCTCGCCCGCTGAAGTCGCTAGTATTCGAACTGTGCACACGGACATGCACAGGCTTTCAGGGAGAAAGCCAAGGACATCGCAAGAAGCGATTTCATCAGGATGATGTTTGGGACAATCAGGGACTACGGAAAAAAATGTGGGCGGGTCATACCGCCCCTTTTTTTTGCCTGCTGAAAATGAAAAAAGGCCCGAATGGGCCTTTTTCGTATCCGCGCGCTATCAGCGCTCCAGATCTGCAATCTTGCCAGTCTTGCCATCCCACTCTTCAGCGTCCGGCAGGGCGTCCTTACGCTCGGTGATGTTTGGCCAGATTTCCGCCAGTTCGGCGTTCAGCTCGATGAAGTTTTCCATGCCCGATGGCACTTCGTCTTCCGAGAAGATGGCTTGCGCTGGGCATTCCGGCTCACACAGTGCGCAGTCGATGCACTCGTCCGGGTGGATGACCAGGAAGTTCGGGCCTTCGTAGAAGCAGTCCACCGGACAGACTTCCACGCAGTCGGTGTATTTGCATTTGATGCAGTTGTCGGTGACGACGAAGGTCATTTCTAGTTCTCTCCTCAGGCGACGGCGGCGGCCCTTCCTCTCGGGGCCGCGCGGTTTACGGGTATGTGGCTGCAGGCCAGGCTAATAACCTGCAGCACCAGCAAACCGCGGCGGATTCTACCAGCTTGTAGTGGGCGCCGTTATAACAGGTTCTTTAGTTGATATAGCATTTCGATAGCTTGGCGCGGGGTCATGTCGTCCAGGTCCAGCTTGCCCAGCTTCTCGATGGCCGGGTGTGGCAGGCTGGCGAACAGATCGCTCTGGTGCGGGACGTGTGGCTCATCCTTGGCCTGCTTGCCCAGCGGCTGCTCGTGCGGCAGGCTCGCGGTTTCCAGGCGGCCCAGGTGCTCGCGGGCGCGCTGAATGACCGGGGTGGGCACGCCGGCCAGTTGGGCCACGGCCAGGCCGTAGCTTTGGCTGGCAGGGCCTGGCAGCACATGGTGCAGGAAGACGATGCGCTCGTTGTGCTCGGTGGCGTTCAGGTGCACGTTGGCCACCAACGGCTCGTTTTCCGGCAGTACAGTGAGCTCGAAGTAGTGCGTGGCGAACAGCGTGTAAGCACGCAACTGGGCCAGGCGCTCGGCGGCGGCCCAGGCCAGCGACAGGCCGTCGAAGGTGCTGGTGCCGCGGCCGACTTCGTCCATCAGCACCAGGCTGCGGTCGGTGGCGTTGTGCAGAATGTTGGCGGTTTCACTCATCTCGACCATGAAGGTCGAGCGCCCGCCGGCCAGGTCGTCACTGGAGCCGATGCGGGTGAAGATGCGGTCGACCAGCGACAGCTCGCACTGGGCTGCCGGCACGAAACTGCCGATGTGCGCCATCAGCACGATCAAGGCGGTCTGGCGCATGTAGGTAGATTTACCGCCCATGTTCGGGCCGGTAATGATCAGCATGCGGGTGCTGTTGTCCAGGTTCAGGTCGTTGGCCACGAACGGCGTGGTCAGCACCTGCTCGACCACCGGGTGACGGCCCTGGTCGATGCGCAAGCACGGCTCGTCGACGAAGCGAGGGCAGTTCAGGTCGAGGTTCAGGGCACGCTCGGCGAGGTTGCTCAGCACATCCAGTTCGGCCAAGGCGGCAGCGCTGTCTTGCAGCGGTGCCAGGTGGCTGATCAGGGTTTCGAGCAGGGCGTCGTAAAGCATCTTCTCGCGGGCCAGGGCGCGGCTCTTGGCCGACAGTGCCTTGTCCTCGAACGCCTTGAGCTCTGGGGTGATGAAGCGCTCCGCACCCTTGAGGGTCTGGCGGCGAATGTAGTCGCCCGGGGCTTGTTCGGCCTGCTTGGTCGGCAGCTCGATGAAGTAGCCATGCACGCGGTTGTAGCCGACCTTGAGATTGGCCAGGCCGGTACGGGCTTTTTCACGGGCTTCCAGGTCGATCAGGAACTGGCCAGCGTTCTCGCTGATCGCCAGCAACTCGTCCAGCTCATTGTCGTAGCCGGCCTTGAGCACGCCGCCATCACGGATTACCGCGGGCGGGTTGTCGATGATCGCCCGCTCCAGCAGGCTGGCCAGCTCTGGGTAGGTGCCGGTAATGGCGGCCAGGCGCGCCAGGTGCGGGGCTTCCAGCTCGGCCATGGCGTTTTGCAGCTCGGGCAGGGCGCCGAGGGCATCACGCAGGCGTGCGAGGTCGCGTGGGCGGGCATTGCGCAGGCCGATACGGGCGAGGATCCGCTCGATATCGCCAATTTCCTTGAGCTGCGGCTGCAGTTTTTCGAAACGGTAGCCGTCGAGCAGGCAACGGATCGAATCCTGGCGCGCCTGCAGGACCTTGAGGTCACGCAGTGGGCGGTTCAGCCAGCGGGTCAGCAAGCGGCTGGCCATGGCGGTCTGGCAGCGGTCGATCACCGACTGCAGGGTATTGTCGCGCCCGCCCGCCAGGTTAACGTCCAGCTCCAGGTTGCGGCGGCTGGCGCCATCTAGGATGACCGTGTCGTCCAGGCGCTCGTGGCGCAGGCTGCGCAGGTGCGGCAGGGCGGTGCGCTGGGTTTCCTTGGCGTAGGTCAGCAGGCATCCGGCGGCGCCGATGGCCAGGGTCAGCTTGTCGCAGCCAAAGCCTTTGAGGTCCTTGGTCGCGAATTGCTGGCACAGGGCCTTGCGCGCCGAATCGCGGTCGAAGTCCCACGGGGCGCGGCGGCGCGCGCCAGGGCGTTTTTCGGCCGGCAGGTCGCGTGGCCAGTCGTCGGGGATCAGCAGTTCGACCGGGTTGAGGCGGTCGAGCTCGGCCAGCAGGTTTTCCCAGCCTTTGATCTCTTGCACGCCGAAGTTGCCACTGGTGATGTCCAGCACCGCCAGGCCAAACAGGCGCTCATCGCCCAGCAGCGCGGCAATCAGGTTGTCGCGGCGCTCGTCGAGCAGTGCTTCGTCGCTGACCGTGCCGGGGGTGATGATGCGCACCACCTGGCGCTCTACCGGGCCCTTGCTGGTTGCCGGGTCGCCAATCTGTTCGCAGATCACCACCGATTCGCCGAGCTTGACCAGTTTGGCCAGGTAGCCTTCCAGCGAATGGAACGGAATGCCGCACATGGGGATGGACTGGCCGGCCGACTGGCCGCGCGCGGTCAGGGTGATATCCAGCAGTTTTGCGGCTTTCTTCGCATCTTCGTAGAAGATCTCGTAGAAATCGCCCATGCGGTAGAACATCAGCTGGTCCGGGTGCTGGTTTTTCAGCTTCCAGTACTGCTGCATCATCGGGGTGTGTGCGGAGAGATCTGACATTCAGGGCCTTACAGCGGGTGATCTGGTTGGCGATGGTAAAACCGGCAATGGTACAGGCTTTTTCATCCAGATGCAGGCGGCCGCAGTGGGGCATGTGCGCGCAGTTCGGCGGGCCATCATGGAGCTTCGTCCTCGACTGCACTAGAATGCGCGGCCTTTTTGAATGCCCCTAGCCGTGACGTAGTGATGAACCTGTCCAGCCGTATCCCTTATGTAAAGCAGCAACTGATCTACCTCCTGTACGGTGATCGGCGGATTTACCAGCTGGAAGCCAAGTTCAGCATCCTGACCGCCCTGGCGCGCTGCAAGCCGGCGGAGCTGCCAGTGATTCGTGTGTTGACCGACCAGCCGCAGGCATTCGCCGGTTGGCCGGTTGAGGTGATCGCGCTGGATGACGCGACCCTGCAGGCCTGGACCGGGGAGGGCGGTTATACCCATCGGCGCAAGGCCTGCGCCATTGCGCAGGCGGGGCAGTGGGCGGACAAGACTGTGTTCATCGACACCGACACGGTGTTCCTGCAGTCACCGCTGAAGCTGTTTGGCCAGGTGGATGCCGGGCAGTACCTGGTGGACGAGGTCGAGATGAGCTGGGCCGAGGCGTCGCACCGTGAGGACTACCTCGGCTTCAGCGCAGGGCTTGCGCGTGCGGGCGCTGTGCCGAGCGACGACCTGCGGCTGTGCAACAGCGGTGTCCTGGGCTTCACCCGTGAGAATGCCGGCATTGCCGAACGGGCCATCCAGCGCATCGATGCGTGGACGCCTTACGCCCGTGAGTTGCACACCATCGAGCAGATCGCCTTTTCGTTCGAGTTGCAGGGCGTGCAGATCAACCAGGCGCGTGGCGTGATCAGCCACTACTTTGCGATGAAGCAGTACATCCACGCCATTCTGGAGATTTTCTTCGCCCGCCACGGCGAGCGCTTTACGCCGAAGATGCCTGGCCTGGCCTTGAAGGTGCCTGCGCATCGCCCGGTGCCATCCTGGCTCAACCGCCTTTCGGTCAAGTGGAGCCTTACGCGCGTGCCCCCAGAGCTCCGGGGTGTCGGCCGCAAGCTTTTATATGGCAGTGTCATCGGCAGCGATGATTACCAGCGCGCCTGCAAGGTGGTCTGGTGGCGTTCGGCGATTGAGGACATGCGCCATTTGCGTGGCCTGGACTGGACCCAGGGCTGGCCAGCCGGCCTACCGCGTCTTGGGCGGCGCGACGAGCGTGCGTTCAGCGCCATTGCCCGCGATAGCTTGAAGGTTTCCTGAAGCCGCGCCGCGCATGGGGTGGTAGGGTAGTGCGCAGTCTTCAAGGAGCCTGATATGGACCCGATCACCGCACTTTCCGCCCGCCTGGGCGAGCACCTGCGCCGCTTCAATGCCCAGGTGACCACCGCCGAATCCTGCACGGGCGGTGGCATCGCCGAGGCCATTACCCGCATCCCCGGCAGTTCGGCCTGGTTCGAGGCCGGGTACGTGACCTACTCCAATGCCCAGAAGACCCGCCAGCTGGGGGTGCCCGCGGCACTGTTCGGCCAGGTGGGTGCGGTTAGCCAGGAGGTGGTCGAAGCCATGGCCCGCGGGGCGCAGGCGGCCAGCGGCGCGCGCTTTGCGGTGGCGGTGAGCGGTGTGGCCGGGCCGGACGGTGGCTCGCCGGCAAAACCGGTGGGTACCGTGTGGCTGGCCTGGGCCGATGGCAGCCGTGTCTTCAGCGAGCGCCGCCAGTTCGACGGCGACCGTGATGCGGTGCGCCGACAAACGGTGATCGCCGCGTTAGACGGCTTGTTACAGCTTGGTGCCGAGTAAATCGACGACAGGGGTTTGCGCGCGCGCTTCGCTGTGGAATAATACTGGCTACTTATACAGGTATTCCGGCCATCAGGGCCAAGTCGAACACGTGAGGGTTTCAATGGACGACAACAAGAAACGCGCCTTGGCTGCGGCCCTGGGTCAGATCGAACGCCAATTCGGCAAAGGCGCAGTCATGCGCATGGGCGACCACGAGCGCACCGGCATCCCGGCTATCTCCACCGGTTCCCTGGGCCTGGACATCGCCCTCGGCATTGGCGGCCTGCCAAAAGGCCGTATCGTCGAAATCTACGGCCCGGAGTCCTCGGGTAAAACCACGCTGACCCTGTCGGTCATCGCCGAAGCCCAGAAGAACGGCGCTACCTGCGCCTTCGTCGACGCCGAGCACGCCCTCGACCCGGAGTACGCCGGCAAGCTGGGCGTCAATGTCGACGACCTGCTGGTGTCGCAGCCAGACACCGGTGAGCAGGCGCTGGAAATCACCGACATGCTGGTGCGCTCCAACGCGGTCGACGTGATCATCGTCGACTCCGTGGCAGCCCTGGTGCCCAAGGCCGAGATCGAAGGCGAGATGGGTGACATGCACGTGGGCCTGCAGGCTCGTCTGATGTCCCAAGCGCTGCGCAAGATCACCGGTAACATCAAGAACGCCAACTGCCTGGTCATCTTCATTAACCAGATCCGTATGAAGATCGGCGTGATGTTCGGCAGCCCGGAAACCACCACCGGCGGTAACGCCCTGAAGTTCTACGCCTCTGTGCGCCTGGACATCCGCCGTACCGGCGCGGTCAAGGAAGGCGACGAGGTGGTCGGCAGCGAAACCCGCGTCAAGATCGTCAAGAACAAGGTCTCGCCGCCGTTCCGTCAGGCTGAGTTCCAGATCCTCTACGGCAAGGGTATCTACCGCAACGGCGAAATCATCGACCTGGGTGTTTCTCAGGGGCTGGTGGAGAAATCCGGTGCCTGGTACGCCTACCAGGGCAACAAGATCGGCCAAGGCAAAGCCAACGCCGCCAAGTACCTGGCTGAGAACCCGGCCATTGGTGCCGAGATCGAGAAGCAGATCCGCGAGAAGCTGCTCAAGGCCGGTGCTGCCGCCGAAGCGGGCAAGGCTGCCGCTGCTGAAGCCAGTGCCGACGACGTGGCTGATGCCGACGCCGGTTATTGATCACTGTTGTAGATAGCGACTATGTCCGCCGTACTCGACACCCCCGTCGCCATTCGGCGGACAGCCATGGACCTGCTCGCGCGACGTGAGCATGGTCGCGTCGAGCTGACGCGCAAACTGCGTCAGCGAGGCGCTCTGGATGAGATGATCGAGCCTGAGCTCGATCGGCTCGCCGAAGAAGGGTTGCTCAGCGAGGCCCGCTACCTCGAAAGCTTCATCAGGTACCGCTCCAATTCCGGCTACGGCCCTGCGCGTATACGCGAAGAACTGGGCCAGCGTGGCCTGGACCGTGGCGATATCGATCAGGCGTTACGGGAAAGCGGTGTGGATTGGGCGCAGCGTTTGATGGATGTCTGGCAACGCAAGTTTGCCGGGCAACGCCCGCATGACCCCCGCAGCCGTGCCCAGCAAACCCGATTCCTTGCCTACCGTGGGTTCTCCCTGGAAATGATCGGCCGCCTGCTCAGCGGTCGGGATCTCGACGACTACTAAAACGGTGTGAGAGCCGGCTTCGCCGGTGAATGAGGGCACGCCAGTCCCCACAGGTGCGGCGCTAGACTTGGGGGTTACACAGTTCGGGTGGGAGCGGCGGTGCGGCGATCCGACTTGTCCCGCGAATGCGGATACGCGGTGCATGGCACCGGCTTCGCCGGTGTTCGCGGGGCAAGCCCGCTCCCACGTTACCTGTGGGAGCGGGCTTGCCCGCGAAGAGGCCGGAACAAGCACCACAAGACAGTTGCTCCCACAAGGTAGCGGTGAGTCTCAACTAACCTTCAACGCCTCCCTGGCCCGCTGAGTCGTGTGCATAGGCTGAGGCTTGGCCCAGTTTTCCGGCAGGTTGATAAAGTCCACCAGTTCGCGCAGGCGGCCCTGGTCGCGGCCGTTGAAGGCGAACGACAACCGGGTCAGATGGCTGAAATTACCCACCTCGTGTTCCGCGCCGCTGTCGGCGTGCTGGTGGTATTTGCCGCTCAGGCGCAAATCGGCGAAGCCCTCCTGGATGTCGTACAGCGCCGCCTCGCTGAGCGGGTGATGCATGCGGATCACGAACTGGTTTTTCAGCCAGCGGCTGGAGTGGTAGTTGCTGTAGAACTGGTTGATTTCCTCAACCGCCTCATCGGCGCTGTGCACCAGGCGCACCAGCTTGAGGTCGCTGGGCAGGATGTAGCGGTTTTCTTCGAGCTGACGGCTGATGAAGTCGAGGCAGTCGCGCCAGAAGGTGCCCCCGGGTGAGTCAAGCAACACCACCGGCACCAGCGGGCTCTTGCCGGTCTGGATCAGCGTGAGCACTTCGAGTGCTTCATCCAGCGTGCCGAAGCCGCCAGGGCAGAGCACCAGCCCATCAGCCTCCTTGACGAAGAACAGCTTGCGAATGAAGAAGAAGTGGAACGGCAGCAGTTTGTCGGTGCCGTCCACCGTGGGGTTGGCATGCTGTTCGAACGGCAGGGTGATGTTGAAGCCCAGGCTGTGGTCGCTGCCGGCCCCTTCATGCGCTGCCGCCATGATGCCGCCGCCAGCGCCGGTGATGACCATCAGGTCGGAGCGTGCCAGGGTGGCGCCCAGTTCACGGGCCAAGGCGTACATTGGGTGTTCCAGCGGGGTTCGGGCCGAGCCGAACACCGTGACCTTGCGACGGCCCTTGTAGCGCTCCAGGGCGCGGAATGAATGATCAAGCTCGCGCAGCGCCTGCAGGGTGATCTTGGCGCTCCAGCGATCTGTGTCGTCGTGGGCCATGCGCAGGATGGTCAGCATCATGTCCCGGTACAGCGGCAAGTTGGGGCTGTTTGGTGCAACCAGTTGCAGCTGTTCGTCAATCTTGCTCAGGTCGATGTTGTTGTCCCTGAAGTGATTGAACAACAGCTCGTTGGGTTGGTAAGGCATTCAACGTCTCCTTCTGCAGCAAAACCTCTGACCGGGTCGATGGTGTGTCCCGGCCGCGACACTGCGTGCGTCGCTGGCTGCTCAGGCTCGAGTGTGTACCCCGAGCGTTGCAGTAGGCCTTCAAGGCCATGGTGCAGTGGCAAAAATCCATCTGGGCGTTTTTTGGCGCTCTCGCTATCAATCTAGACCGTTGCGCCTGATCGTGCCGAAGTGATGGCGAACGCCGCTCGTCGGCGCGCAGCCTATGGGGGTGAGGGTTTGATTAACTGGGAAAGCGAATCGTATCGATGCAGGAGGTGGCGGTATGCATCGCTTGACCATCGAAGTGGACCGGCAGCTGTATCAGCAGCTGGAACATGCAGCTCAGGTGCATCACCTGAGCCTTGAGGCAGAGTGCCGTCGCAGGCTTTCGGGGCTGGAGTGCCAGTCACGCTACCTGCAAGCGCTTCTGGCAGAGTTGCGCGCCGATGCCGAGGAGGAGCAGTGGCGCGCCCCTGATGACCACCCCGTGGTCTAGGTTTACTTCTTCTTGCTGCCCGCGACGCAGCTGGCGGCGTCAAATGCCTGGTCCATGACTGGCTGGTTGGTCTTGTAGACCGTGAAGCGATAGACCATGACGGCGCCCTTGGACATCAGGTTGCGGAAGCCGCTGTTACGGCAGACGCTGTCGCCCAACTGGCTGCGCACTTGCTCGGGGTTGGCCTGCATGCGCTCGGCGTGGCTCTGGCGCACGCTCAGGTGGTTGACCAGCGCCTTGCCTTCGACGGTATAACCCTGATCGAGGATGTCTTCGTTGATGGCGCGCGGCGTGCCGACGCTGCTTTCCGTAGCGACCTTCTGCAGCATCTTGTTCAGGTCGTAGTCCTGTTTGGACGCCGCCTGGGCCGCCAGGGGCAGGGTGAGCAAAAGGCTCAGGGTCGGGACGATAAGACGCAGCATGTATCTCTCCTGGTTCAATGACTGGCGGTTTGACATGCGCCGGCAGGTGGCGTTCCCTGATGCGCGCTTTTGCGCGCGTCAGGCTCGCCAAAGTGTCGATTATAAGGGGCCAGCCCGTCCCGCTGCACGGCAAATGACGCCTGCTCTGGTAGACTTGCGTTTTGTGTATCCGAGCCGTCGCAGTGTGCATTTTCAACCTGTTCAAAGGCCTGCCAGCATGAGCCACGCGGTAGCGCGCTTGCGCGCCGAACGCCTGGCCCGCAGCAACAAGCCGTTCATTGCCCGTGGTTCACGGGCCGTCCGTTGCCCGCATTGCCGGGTCATTGCCAGCCATTGCCTGTGCGCCTGGAAGCCCCGGGTGCCGGCGGAGTCGGGCGTGTGCCTGCTGATGCACGACACCGAGCCACTGAAGCCGACCAACACCGGTTGGCTGATCGCCGACCTGGTCGAGGACACCTCGGCCTTCGGCTGGCAGCGTACTGCGGTGGACGACAACCTGCTGGCGCTGCTCGAACAGCCCCAGTGGCAGCCCTATATCGTTTTCCCCGGCGAGTTCGTTGCTCAGGAACGGGTGGTCAACGAGGTGGTGCGCGAACCCGGCAAGCGGCCGTTGTTCATCCTGCTCGACGCCACCTGGACCGAGGCGCGCAAGATGTTCCGCAAGAGCCCCTACCTGGACCGCTTCCCGGTGTTGAGCCTGGAGGCCGAGCAGATGTCGCGCTACCGCCTGCGCCGTTCCAAACGTGACGATCACTTCTGCACGGCGGAAGTGGCGGCCATGTGCCTGGAACTGGCCGGCGACCAGCGCGCCTCCCAGGCTCTGGACGCTTACCTGGACGTGTTCAGCCTGCACTACCTGAGCGCCAAGCGGCATTTGCCGCTGGATGAACACGACGACGCGCATCAGCGTTTGCATACCTTCCTATAGTCCAAGGGGCAGTCGGGCCGGTTTGGTTCATAATGTCGGGGCTGGCAGCCAGGGTGGGCGAGTGTGGCAGGGCAATTGGCTTGACCACCCCGACCGTGCTCGGCATCCTTGGCGCCGATTCGGGCACGCCGAAGGTGCCGTTACCCCGGACTTCGCCGTGCCTTTCCGCCAAGCGCCCTTACTACCCCGCAGCGCCTGGCACAGAACAGGATCCTTAGATCGATGGCCACTTACGAAATCCTGATTGCCGATGACCACCCACTGTTTCGTGGCGCCCTGCGCCAGGCTGTTACCCTCGGCCTTGGCGCCGATGTACGCCTGGTTGAAGTGGCGAGCATTGCCGAACTGGAAACCCGACTGAGCGAAAAAGCCGACTGGGATCTGGTCCTGCTGGACCTGAACATGCCGGGCGCCTACGGGTTCTCCGGGCTGGTCCTGCTGCGTGGGCAATACCCGCAGATCCCCGTGGTCATGGTGTCGGCGCAGGAAGAGGCAGCCGTCGTGGTCAAGTCCCGCGAGTTTGGTGCCAGTGGTTTCATTCCCAAATCCAGCCCGCTGGAAGTGATTCAGGACGCCGTGCGCAAGGTGTTGGACGGTGAGGTCTGGTGGCCGCCGCAAGCCTTCGAGAAAGTCGATGTTTCGGCTGAAGCCAAAGCGGCCAGCGAAGGCCTGGCCAGCCTCACGCCCCAGCAGTTCCGCGTGCTGACCATGGTCTGCGAAGGCTTGCTGAACAAGCAGATCGCCTATGAGCTGAGTGTCTCGGAGGCCACCATCAAAGCCCACGTGACGGCGATATTCCGCAAGCTGGGCGTGCGCACGCGCACCCAGGCGGCCTTGCTGCTGCAACAACTTGAATCGGTTGCCAGCCACTAACTGGCTGCTTCTTCACGCTTTTTTGACCCCAGCTGGACTAGTCTGCCGGCCTTTCATCGGTGAAGTGACGCACATGTCGCCATTCAAAGGCCAGACCGGCCTCAAACGTATCTTCAACGCCGCCGGCTATTCGCTGGATGGTTTGCGCGCCGCCTTCAAGGGCGAGGCCGCGTTCCGTCAACTGGTACTGCTCAATGTGCTGCTGATCCCGACCGCCTTCTGGCTGCCGGTCAGCCGCGCGGAGCGGGCGATCATGATCGCGGTGTGCCTGCTGGGCTTGATCGTCGAGCTGTTCAACTCGGCGGTAGAGGCTGCCATCGACCGCATTTCGCTTGAGCGTCACCCCTTGTCGAAAAACGCCAAGGACATGGGCAGCGCCGCGCAGTTGGTGGCACTCACCATGGTTGCGCTGGTCTGGGGCGTTATTCTGCTCTAGGCAATAGGCGGTAGCACGATCTCATCACTGCGGGTGAAGCCCGCGGTGAAGTTGCGGCATAGCTCCAGAAACTCGCGCATGGCCGAGGTCTGATACTTCTGCTTGTGCCAGATGAAATAGAACTGACGCATCAGGTCCAGCTCCGGGGTTTCGACCGGTACCAGGCTGCCGCGGCGGAAGGCATCGCGCAGGGCCAGGCGCGAAATGCAGCCGATGCCCAGGCCAGATTCCACTGCACGCTTGATGGCCTCGGTGTGTTCGAGCTCCAGGCGAATGTTCAGGTTGGCGCGGTGGTGGCGCATGGCTTGGTCAAAGGTCAGGCGCGTGCCGGAGCCTTGCTCGCGAAGTATCCAGGCCTCTTGCGACAACGTCTGAATGTTCGCGCGGCCCAGCGTTGCCAGTGGGTGCTGGGGCGCACAGAACACGACCAACTCGTCTTCGACCCAAGGCTGAACTTCCAGGTTCGGGTGGTTGCAATCCCCTTCGATCAGACCCAGATCAATTTCGTAATGGGCGACCTGTTGCACAATATGCGCAGTGTTCTGCACATGCAGCTTGACCTGGCTTTCCGGGTGCACCTGCATGAAGCTGCCGATCAGCAGGGTCGCCAGGTAGTTGCCGATGGTCAGCGTGGCGCCGACCGCCAGCGAGCCGAAGGCGGACTTGCCGTTGAGCAGGTCTTCGATTTCCTTGGCCTGGTCGAGCAGGGCGACAGCCTGTGGCAGCAGCTGATGGCCCAAGGCGTTGAGGCTCAGGCGTTTACCGGCGCGATCGAACAGCTGGCAGCTGGATTGGCGCTCGAGTTCGGTGATGGACGTGCTGGCGGCCGACTGCGAGAGCGCAAGCAGGCCAGCGGCCCGCGAGACGCTTTGATGCTGGGCTACGGCGACGAACACCTGAAGCTGACGGAGAGTGAATCGCATATCTATATAACCGATAACACATATCTTGATAATTCAGTTAACAGATATTGTCGCTGCCCCTAAACTATCGCGCAACTGCGCGTCTTGCGCGCGCTGCGTCTTTCTTCAGGAGCCTCATCGATGAGCAACATGAACCACGAACGTGTCCTCAGTGTGCACCACTGGAACGACACCCTGTTCAGCTTCAAGTGCACCCGTGATCCGGGCCTGCGCTTCGAGAACGGTCAGTTCGTGATGATCGGCCTGCAGCAGGAAAGCGGCCGCCCGCTCATGCGCGCCTATTCCATCGCCTCGCCGAACTGGGAAGAGCACCTGGAATTCTTCAGCATCAAGGTGCCGGACGGCCCGCTGACTTCCCAGTTGCAGCACCTTAAGGAAGGCGACGAGATCATCATCAGCAAGAAGCCTACCGGCACCCTGGTCCTCGACGACCTGAACCCGGGCAAGCACCTGTACCTGCTGAGCACCGGTACTGGCCTGGCGCCGTTCATGAGCGTCATCCAGGACCCGGAAACCTACGAGCGCTTCGAAAAAGTGATCCTGGTTCACGGCGTGCGTTACGTGAACGAAGTGGCCTATCGCGAGTTCATCACCGAGCACCTGCCGCAGAACGAGTTCTTCGGTGAGTCGGTGCGTGACAAGCTGATCTACTACCCGACCGTGACCCGCGAGCCGTTCGAGAACCAGGGCCGCCTGACCGACCTGATGCGCAGCGGCAAGCTGTTCAGCGACATCGGCCTGCCGCCGATCAACCCGCAGGACGACCGTGCGATGATCTGCGGTAGCCCAAGCATGCTGGACGAAACCAGCGAAGTGCTCGACAGCTTCGGCCTGAAAGTCTCTGCCCGCATGCGCGAGCCGGGTGACTACCTGATCGAGCGCGCCTTCGTCGAGAAGTAACCCGCAGACGGGTACGAAAAGGCGACCCTCGGGTCGCCTTTCTTATGCCTGGGATCACTGCATTGTCTGTACTGGCCTATTCGCGGGTAAACCCGCTCCCACAGGTGGTGCGTAGGCCTCAGGCAATGCATGGCCCTGTGGGAGCGGGTTTACCCGCGAATAGGCCCGGTCATTCGACACGCGTCTCGCCGCTGTACTCCAATATCGCCCGACACCGCCTGCACAGGTAGCGCCGCCCCTGGCGCACCAGCTTGTGCCGCTGCGCAGTAAACGGAAAGTCGCTCTGCGGGCAGGGGCAGCGGTAGATGTAGCGCGTGACCACCCGCCGTTGCACTGCGTAGTTATGGCAGCGGTTGGGCGGCAATTCATACACCCCGCGCATGATCAATTGCCATTCCTCGCCATGGGCCTGGATGCGCTCGCCAAACAGCTGGTGAGCCACCAGGTGCGCCACCTCGTGGGCCACGGTCTGGCGCAGGAAGTCCTCCTGGTTTTCGCGGTACAACTGCAGGTTGAAGCGCAGCAGGTTCTCGTGCAGGTGAGCGACGCCGGCCTTCTGGCCGCGCAGCTTGAAGCTGATTTCCGGGCGCGGGAAGGGGCGTTTGAAGAAGGTTTCGGCTTGCTGGTAACAGGTTTCGACGCGTTGTTTGAGCAGCTCGGGCATGGCGGGGTAATTCTCCTGACCAGGCATTATGCCGCAAGCCCTGGCGGCTTGCCGAGCCACCGGTCAGCACACAGCCAGAAGCCGCCTTGCGGCGGCCTCTGACTTGATGCCCCAGTGTTGGTTCTGTGTAGTTATCGCGCTAGTTGGTATAGACGGGCCCCACGCCCAGTCCCCAGATGATCACGGTAGCGGCCATGATCGCTACCAGCACCACAAGGCCCACCGCCAGCACCGAGCTGGAAAACAGGAAGCCTTCATCGGACGGAATGTTCATGAACGTCGGCAAGCCGACATACAGCAGGTACACGGTATAACAAATGGCCGCAGTGCCGATCAGCATACCCAGCCACAGGTGCGGGTAAAGGGCTGCCAGGCCGCCAAGGAACAACGGGGTGGCGGTGTAGGTGGCAAAGGCAATGCACTGCGCCATGGAGGGGTTGGCATCGTAGGTGCGGGCCATCCAGTGGATGAACGCGCCCATCACCGCCACCCCGGCGAGCATCGCCAGGTAGGACATGATGCTCATCCAGATTGCGCTTTCCATGGTCAGCATCACTGCCGGCCGGTCGCCAATCACCCAGCCCACCTGGGTAGTACCGATAAATGCGGAAACGGCAGGGATCGCCGCCAGGATCAAGGTGTGCGTCAGGTACATGTGGCTGATGGTTTCTTCTTCGCCACGAATCTCCCGCCACTCCTGATCGGGATGGGTAAACAGCCCCACAACGTGATGAATCATGCCGATCACTCCTCTCAATGTTGCCAAACGCCCCCCAGATGGAGCGCAAGCGGCCCGAGGCCCGAACACCGATGCAAGCGGTAATGTGGCCTTATGTCGCAGTATAGGAAGCGGTTACCGGCACAAACCGTGCTTTTTAGAGCAAATTGCGCTGTCAGGCGTGCTGTTGATTACAACGAAGTCTTTATCGGAATGCCTACAGCGCCGCGTAGTTTGTGCGTAAAATAGCCGGCTTTTGTCACACCTCGCGGATCCAAGCGCTATGGGCACCCTCTCGGTCAACCAGAACAAACTGCAAAAACGCCTGCGTCGTCTCGCCGGCGAAGCCATCACCGACTTCAACATGATCGAGGATGGCGACAAGGTCATGGTCTGCCTGTCCGGCGGCAAGGATAGCTACACCATGCTCGACGTTCTGTTGCACCTGCAGAAGGTGGCACCGATCAAGTTCGAGATCGTGGCGGTGAACATGGACCAGAAGCAGCCGGGCTTCCCCGAGCACGTGCTGCCGGCCTACCTCAAAGAGCTGGGGGTCGAGTACCACATCGTCGAGAAAGACACCTACTCGGTGGTCAAGGAACTGGTGCCCGAGGGCAAGACCACCTGCTCGCTGTGCTCGCGCCTGCGCCGTGGCACCCTGTACACTTTCGCCGACGAAATCGGCGCGACCAAGATGGCCCTGGGGCACCACCGCGACGACATCGTCGAGACGCTCTTCCTCAACATGTTCTTCAACGGCTCGCTCAAGGGCATGCCGCCCAAGCTGCGTGCCGACGATGGCCGTAACGTGGTAATTCGCCCGCTGGCCTACTGCAGCGAGAAGGATATCCAGGCCTACTCGGACATGCGTGAATTCCCGATCATCCCGTGCAACCTGTGCGGCTCGCAAGAGAACCTGCAGCGCCAGGTGGTCAAGGACATGCTGGTGGAGTGGGAGCGCAAGCACCCGGGCCGCACCGAAAGCATCTTCCGCGCGCTGCAGAACGTCGCGCCGTCGCAGTTGGCAGACCGCAACCTGTTCGACTTCACCAGCCTGAAGATCGACGAAAACGCCACGCCGCGTTTCCTCGATGTGCTGAACATCTGACCCCATGCGCGATTATCAGTGGCTGTATGAGTACTGCCTGAACCGCTTCGGCTCGGCCCAGGCCCTCGAGGCTTTTCTGCCGCAGCCACGCACGCCTGCGCAACTGCGCGACATCAGCGACGACCGCTACCTGTCGACCCTGGCCCTGCGCGTGTTCCGCGCCGGGCTCAAGCACAGCCTGGTGGATGCCAAATGGCCGGCGTTCGAGCAGGTGTTCTTCGGTTTCGACCCGGAGAAGGTGGTGCTGATGAGCGCCGAGCACTTGGAGCGGTTGATGCAGGACGAGCGCATCATCCGCCACTTGGGCAAGCTCAAGAGTGTGCCGCGCAATGCGCAGATGGTGCTGGATGTGGCGAAGGAGAAGGGCAGTTTCGGTGCGTTCATCGCCGACTGGCCGGTGACCGATATCGTCGGCCTTTGGAAGTACCTGGCCAAGCATGGCAACCAGCTGGGTGGCCTATCGGCGCCGCGGTTCTTGCGCATGGTCGGCAAGGACACGTTTATCCCGACCGAGGATATGGCGGCAGCGTTGATTGCGCAAAAAGTGATCGACAAGCAGCCGACCAGCCAGCGTGACCTGGCGTTGGTGCAGCAGGCGTTCAACCAGTGGCATGCCGAGAGTGGGCGACCCCTGTGCCAGCTGTCGGTGATGCTGGCGCATACCGTCAACCACTGAGATTGCTGCGGCCGCGTTGCGGCCTCTGTGGGAGCGGGCTTGTCCCGCGAAGGGGCTGCAAAGCAGCCCCTGAATCAACTCCCTTCGCCCGCCATGCGCCGCTCATGCTGGAACTTCCAGCGCACAAACAGCAGTCCGCTGATGAACAACCCCAGGCTTACCAGCACCTCGACCCAGCCAAACAGCGCCCGTGCCGGGTCGAACGCCGCCAACACGCCCTTGATGAAATAGATATTCACCACAAAGCAGGTCCAGGCATGCGCCCGGGCGCTGCCCTTCAGCATGCCCGGCAGCAGCATCAGCAGCGGCACCAGTTCAATCGCCAGAATCACTTCGACGCGCGCCCCGTGCAGGTTGGCGAACCACAGGTTGTTCACCACCAGCAGCGCGATCAGGCCAAAGAAAAGCGCCAGGCTCAGCGCCCGCGTCAGGCGCAGGCGCGGTGCCAGCCATTGCAGTGGCGGCAACACCTTGGGCTTCTTAGCCACGCGCGGCCTCCAGGGCCTTGGCGGTGCTCGCCAGGCGTTGGCCGAGGGCACGGCACAAGGTGATTTCGTGAGGGTCGAGCTCGCGCTTGCCATCGGCGCCGGCGTGGTGGCTGGCGCCATACGGTGTGCCGCCGCCGCGGGTTTCGAGCAAGGCCGATTCGCTGTAGGGCAGGCCCATCACCAGCATGCCGTGGTGCATCAGCGGCAGCATCATCGACAGCAGGGTGGTTTCCTGGCCACCATGCAGGCTGGCGGTGGAGGTGAATACCCCGGCGGGCTTGCCCACCAGTTCGCCACCCAGCCACAGGCTGCTGGTACCGTCGAGGAAGTACTTAAGCGGCGCGGCCATGTTGCCGAAGCGGGTCGGGCTGCCCAGCACCAGGCCGGCGCAATGGCGCAGGTCGTCGAGGGTGGCGTACAGCGCGCCGCTGGCCGGGATGTCCGGGGCCACAGCTTCGCACTCAGTGGAAATCGCCGGCACGGTGCGCAGGCGCGCCTCCATGCCGGCCATCTCGACACCGCGGGCAATGTGCCGGGCCATTTCGCTGGTGGCGCCATGGCGGCTGTAATACAAAACCAGGATGAAGGGCTGGCTCACGGCAGGATCTCCAGCACCTTCTCGGGTGGGCGGCCAATCACGGCTTTATCGCCGGCCACCAGAATCGGCCGCTCGATCAGCTTGGGGTATTGGGCCATGGCGTCGATCAATTGCGCATCGGTCAGGGCCGGGTTGGCCAGGTTCAGGTCTTTGTATTCGTCTTCGCCGGTGCGCAGCAGCTGGCGCGGGGCGATGCCCAGCTTGCCGAGCAGGGCCGTCAGGGTGGCGGTGTCTGGCGGGGTTTCGAGGTAGCGCACGATGGTCGGCGCCAGGCCGCGTGCTTCGAGCAGTTCCAGCGCGCCGCGGGATTTCGAGCAGCGCGGGTTATGATAGAGCGTCAGGTCAGTCATGTCGGGTCGCATCCAGCTGGGTGTGGCGGCTATTCTAACCGCAGCGACTGAACCATTTGCTTGAAACTTCGAGAAGGATTGACCCATGGCAAGGCGTTTGGCAGCAGTACTGGCCATCACCGCGGGCCTGTTGCTCGGTGGTTGCGGTGCCGACTACGGCGTGGACCAACACGGCAATACGGTAAAGGCCGAGCAGATCGAGGGGCACTGGGTAGTGCTCAACTATTGGGCCGAATGGTGCGGACCGTGCCGTACCGAAATCCCTGAGTTGAATGCGGCGGCCAAGCAATGGGCGGCCGAGGGGATCAAGGTGGTCGGGGTGAACTTCGACGGCTTGCAGGGCCAGGACCTGAAGCAGGCGGCGGACACCTTGGGCATCGGCTTTACCGTGCTGGCGCAGGACCCGGCCGAGCGTTACGAGCTGCCCCGCAGCGAGGCGCTGCCGGTGACCTACATCATCGATGACAAGGGTAAGGTGCGTGAGCAACTGATGGGTGAGCAGACCCTGGAAGGGCTGCAGGCCAAGATCAAGGCCCTGAAGGGCGCATGATGCCTGTTGGGGCTGCTTTGCGGCCCCGGCAGTCCTCAACCTTCTTCAGGCCAGAACCGCAGCGGCTTGCCCTCGGCCGGCCAGAAGCGCATCTGCTCCACAGGCGAGACATCCCAGCGTTGTACCGTCTCCAGCGCCTGCAGGAAGCGTTTTTCCTGTTCCATCAATGCCGGCGCGCACAGCTTGCGGGTCTTGCCGACCTTGCCGAAGCTCAGGTGCTTACCTTCCAGCGTGTACGGGGCAAACCAATGGTTGCAGCCGCCATTACCGTAGGCGCGGCCATCGCTGGCCAGGGTCAGGGTAAGGTGGCTGTAATCGATCAGCGGGCGTTCGCCAATCCACTCCAGTACATAGCTGCGCTCCTGCTGCAGCTTCGACGGTTGCGCGGCGCAGCCGAGCAGGCCGGTGGCAATCAGCACGCCGGTCAGCAGCTTTTTCACTCAGCGCTCTCCTGGCAACGCGGGCACAGGTGCTTCTCGCCACGGCTGGCCCAGCCCAGCTCCGCGATACGGGCGCTGGCCGCCGGCTGGCGGGCTTTCTTGCCCAGCTTGGCATCGACTGCGAACTCGAAGTCCAGCACGGCGTCGCACTGGTCGCACTCGACCTGCCAGGTGAGGATCTCCAGTTCGCTGAACACCGGGCCGCTGGCCACGGCAACCCACTGGCCGCGCGGGTTGATCAGGTGACGCACGCTTTCCACGGTCAGTCGCATGGACAAGTCCTTGCTGCCCTTGAGGGTCACCAACAGCGTGTCGCCCTTGTGCATCGAACCGCCGTTGCCGGTCACCTGATAGCGGCCGGGTACCAGGGCGCGGCACTCGATCAGGGTGTGTTGCGGGTTGAAAAGGGTGTAACGGAAATCGTGCTCGACCATGGGTCCTCCAGAAATGCCGCGTATCCTAGCATTAACCCGATACCAGATTCTGGGGTTTGCCTGCCATCCAGCGGTTGATGTTGTCCAGCGTGGTGGCGGCGATGGCGTCCAGCGCCTCGCGGGTGAGAAAGGCCTGGTGGGCGGTGATGATCACGTTGGGGAAGGTCAGCAGCCGGGCCAGCACATCGTCTTGCAAAGGCTGGTCGGAGCGGTCCTCGAAAAACAGTTGGGCTTCTTCTTCGTAGACGTCCAGGCCCAGGTAGCCCAACTGGCCACACTTGAGTGCGTCGATCAATGCCGGGGTGTCGACCAGGGCGCCGCGGCCGGTGTTGATCAGCATGGCGCCAGGTTGCAGTTGAGCCAGGCTTTGCGCATTGATCAGGTGGCGGGTGTGCTCGGTCAGCGGGCAATGCAGGCTGATGATGCGCGCCTCGCGCAGCAACTCGGGCAGGGGCAGGTAGCGGGCGCCAAGGGCCAGCAGGTCCGGGTTGGGGTAGGGGTCGTAGGCCAGCAACTGGCAGCCGAAGCCGGCCATGATGCGGGCGAACGCAGCGCCGATCTGGCCGGTGCCGACCACACCGACGGTCTTGCCGTGCAGGTCGAAGCCGGTCAGGCCATGCAGGGTGAAATCGCCTTCGCGGGTGCGGTTGTAAGCCCGGTGCAGGCGCCGGTTGAGGGCGAGGATCAGCGCCACGGCGTGCTCGGCCACCGCGTGTGGCGAGTAGGCTGGCACCCGTACCACGGCCAGGCCCAAGCGCTGGGCGGCCGCCAGGTCGACGTGGTTATAGCCCGCCGAACGCAGGGCGATCAGGCGCGTGCCGCCAGCGGCCAGGCGCGCCAGCACTTGGGCGTCCAGCTCATCGTTGATGAAGGCGCAGACAACCTCGTAACCGCTGGCGAGGGGCGCGGTGTCCAGGGTCAGGCGGGCGGGCTGGAAGTGCAGCTCCAGGGCAGTGCCGGCAGCGGCCTGGGTGAAGCTTTCCTGGTCGTAGTGCTGGCTGCTGAACAACAGGGCGCGCATGGTCGGGCTTCCTTTGCGAATGTCTGGGGATTGTAGCTGGCCGTCCTATGTGGCCGTTGTAGGAGCAAGGCAGTGCTGTCAGGCATTGATGTGTGCCTGCGTCGCCAGCCGGCTGATCGCGCTGTCGAGTTCATCCAATGCCTGCTGCGCGTGGGGGTGCTCCTGTTTGAGCAAGGTCTCGCTGCGCTGGCATGCCGCCCGCAGTTGCGGCACACCGCAATAGCGCGAGGCACCGTTGAGGCGGTGTACCTGCTCGATCAAGGTGGTGTGATCCTGCGCTTCGCGGGCGGCGCGTATCGCCTGGCGGTCGGACTCCAGTGACGCCAGCAGCATGGCCAGCATGTCGGCCGCCAAGTCGGATTTGCCGGCGGCCAGGCGCAAACCTTCGTCGGGGTCGAGCACCTTCAGTTCGTCGCTGTTGAGCCGCTGTTCGGCCAAGCGCTCTTGCTGCGGCACGCCCAGGCTCAGGCCGGTCCACTTCATCACCACCTGGGCCAACTGCCGCTCACTGATCGGTTTGGTCAGGTAGTCGTCCATGCCGGCATGCAGCAGCGCGCGTTTCTCGTTGGCCATGGCATGCGCGGTGAGGGCGACAATCGGCAGCGGGCTGCCGCTTTGGGCGTTTTCCCAGAGGCGGATCTGCTCGGTGCAGGCGCGGCCATCCATGCCGGGCATTTGCACGTCCATCAGCACCAGGTCGAAGGGCTCATCCTGCACCGCTTGCACCGCCGCATAGCCGTTGTCGACGGCCAGCACCTGGGCACCCAGGTCTTCGAGCAGGGTCTGTACCAGCAGCAGGTTGGCTGGGTTGTCGTCGACGCACAAAATCTTCGGCTGGCGCTGGCCGCTGAGGATGTTCGGCTCGCCCAGCGGGCGACGTGGTTGGATCAGCTCCAGCAGCAGCCGACGCAACTTGCGCGTGCACGTTGGCTTGGACAGGAGTTGGCCATGGCCATTGGGCAGGTAGGGGTGGTACAGCGCCTGTTCGGTGGTCGGGCACAGCACCACGCACTGGCACTGGTAGCGGTCCAGTTGCAGGTGGTACTCACCGAGCTGCTCGGGCGTCAGGTTGCCCAGGTTGGCGCCGAGCACCGCGAAGTCGAACGGGTGGCCCGCCTGGCTTGCGGCCTGCACCGCATGCAGAAGCTGGTCGTACGAGGCAAACAGGCTGACGCTCAGGCCGCAGTCTTCAAGCTGGTGCTCCAGCGCCTGGCGCGCGAGCTCATGGCTGTCGACGATGGCGGCGCGGCGGCCCAGCAGGGGCTGCAGCGGCAGCTCTTCGGCATCGTCGTGAGCCTTGGGCAGGTTGAGGCTGATCCAGAACTGCGAGCCTTCGCCCGGCGTGCTGTCGACGCCGATCTCGCCGCCCATCTGCTCGATCAGGCGCTTGGAAATCACCAGGCCCAGGCCGGTACCCCCAGGCTGGCGCGCCAGCGAGTTGTCGGCCTGGCTGAAGGCCTGGAACAGCGTGCGCACATCCTGCGGCGACAGGCCGATGCCGGTGTCTTGCACGCTGATGCGAAGCTGCGCGCTGTCTTCGTGTTCGTCTTCAAGCATGGCGCGTACGACGATGGTGCCTTCGCGGGTGAACTTGATCGCGTTGCTCACCAGGTTGGTGAGGATCTGCTTGAGCCGCAACGGGTCGCCGATCAGCGATGATGGGGTGTCGCGGTAGATCAGGCTGAGCAGTTCGAGCTGCTTGGCGTGCGCGGCCGGGGCGAGGATGGTCAGGGTGTCCTGGACCAGGTCGCGCAGGTTGAACGGAATGCTGTCGAGCACCAGCTTGCCGGCCTCGATCTTGGAGAAGTCGAGGATCTCGTTGATGATCCCCAGCAGGTTGTCGGCGGACTTCTCGATGGTGCTCAGGTAATCCAGCTGGCGCGGCGTCAGCTCGCTTTTCTGCAGCAAATGGGTGAAGCCGAGGATGCCGTTGAGCGGGGTGCGGATCTCGTGGCTCATGTTGGCCAGGAACTCCGACTTGATGCGGCTGGCCTCCAGGGCTTCCTTGCGGGCCATGTCCAGCTCGATGTTCTGGATCTCGATGGTCTCCAGGTTCTGGCGCACGTCCTCGGTGGCCTGGTCGATGCTGTGCTGCAGCTCTTCGTGGGCGCTGTGCAGGGTTTCGGCCATGCGGTTGATGCCGCGGCCCAGCTCGTCCAACTCGTGGCTGCCCATGGCCGGCAGGCGCTCGTCCAGGTGGCCGTCCTTGAGCTGATTGACCGCATGCTTGATGCGTTTTATCGGGTCGTTGATGGTGCGGCTCATGCGCAATGCCAGCAGGCCACTGAGGGCCAGGCAGGCGAGGATCAGCAACAGGCTGGTGAACAGGTTGCGGTAGCCACGCAGCAAGGTGCCGTCGTGCGACAGTTCGATTTCGACCCAACCCAGCAGGCGCTCGGCTTCGGCCGGCACGGCATCGGTGGCCAGGTCGCGGTGGTGGCCGAAGACCGGCATCAGGTAGCGGGTGGCGTCATTGCCGGTGCGTTGCAACAGTTGCGTGCCGGTGCCGCCCGTGGGCGGCTGGTTGAGCATGCTCGGGCCTGCATGCGCCAGGCGCGTGCGGTCTGGGGCTAGAAAGGCGACCGCGCGCACGTCGGTTTGCTCCAGGGTCTGCGCGGCAATCCGTTCCAGCTGCGCAGGGGCCCCCTTGGCCATGGCAGGTGCAGCCAGCGGCGCCAGTTGCTCGGCGATCATCTTGCCGCGTTGCAGCAGCTGGGTGCGCAAATCGCTTTGCTGCAGCCAGGTGAAATAACTGCCCAATACCAGCGCCATCAGGCCGGCAGGCAGCAGGGCCAACAGCAGGACCCGGCTTCTGATTCCCAAACGATCGAGCACACTTGCCTCCTGTCATGTGCCTGGACGCCGTCAACTGCGTGACGGACCAAGCCGGGAAGTTACTCCGCCTGCTCGGCTATTGCACCCATTTGTCTGTCTTTTCGTGGCCAGGTCGAGGCATTGGTCGCAGGGCGGTTGCCTAGAGCAGAGCGGATGCTCAATAATCGCGCAATTGAGAATGCATGGCAGTTGCCAATGAATCCCGTAGCTATTCATACCTCCACTATCCTCGCCATCGAGGACGACCCGGTGCTGGGTGCCTACCTGCACGAGGAGCTGCAGCGTGGCGGCTTCCAGGTGACCTGGTGCCGCAATGGGCTCGAAGGCCTTGAAACCGCAGGCCGGCAGGCATTCGACGTGGTGTTGATGGACATCCTGCTGCCAGGGCTCAACGGCCTGGATGCACTGGCCCAGTTGCGTACCCGCAGCGCCACGCCGGTGATCCTGATGTCGGCGCTGGGCGCCGAGGCCGACCGTATCAGCGGTTTTCAGCGCGGCGCCGACGACTACCTGCCCAAGCCCTTCAGCATGGCCGAGCTGCAGGTACGCATCGAGGCGATCCTGCGGCGCGTGGCCCTGGAGCGGCGCCATCAGCCGCAGCAAGAGGCCGCGGGAGGTGGGTTGCAGTTCGACGAAGGGCTCAGCGACGTCAGGCTCGAAGGGCGCCTGGCAGGCCTGACCCCCAGCGAATATCGCCTGCTCGAGATCCTCAACCGCAACCTGGACGAGGTGCTGAGCAAACCCTTCCTTTATCAGCAGGTCTTGCAGCGCGGTTACTCGCGGCATGATCGCAGCCTGGACATGCATGTCAGCCAGATCCGCCGCAAGCTCAAAGGCATCGGCTACCACGAACGGCAGATCCGCACTGTCTGGGGCAAAGGTTACGTGCTTAGCGCCAGCGAGATGGAGTGAGCCATGCTCGACCGCCATTCGCTGTTCTGGAAGCTGGCCATCCTGCTGGTGGGCTTCTGCCTGCTGATGATCGGCCTGAGCTACACCTGGGGCCGGCACATGGAAACCCAGAACGCCTTCCTGTCCGAACCGGCCCGCCAACTGCTGCGCGGTTATGCGGCTGAGGCCGAGCAGGCCTGGCGCAGCGATGGGCGCGCGGGGCTGGACCGTTGGGTGCAGGCCATGCACCAGCGCGAGCGTGGCTGGGTCGGCGTGCTCGACATCAGCCTGCGGCCGCTCGACAGCGCCACCCTGAACCCCCAGATCATGCAACGGCTAACGCGCCTGCGCGGCGTCGATTGGCCGATGAGCCTGCGCAGTGTCGACCAGCCGTGGCTGCGCATTCCGTTCCCGGGGGCGCCGGAGCAGGGCATGCTGGTGATCGAACTGCCAGAGCGCCTCAACCCCGGCCAGTACCGCATGCTGTGGAGGGTGCTGACCAACGGCATTATTCCCGCTCTGTTCACCTTGCTGCTGTGCGTTGGGCTGTACCGCATGCTGATCGTGCCGCTCAACCAACTGCGTGAGCAGGCCAATGCCTGGCGCGCCGACCAGCTGTCGGCCCGCCTCGATTCGCGCACCATCGCCCGGCATGACGAACTCGGCGAGCTGGCTCGCGCGTTCGACCAGATGGCCGAACGGCTGCAGGGTACGGTGGCCATGCAGCAACAGATGCTGCGCGACCTGTCGCACGAAATGCGCACGCCGCTCAGCCGGCTACGCGTGGCCTGCGATGGCGAAACCGACCTGCAGCGCCTGCGCGAACGGCTGGCGCGTGAAGTGGACTGCATGCAGCAATTGGTCGAGGGCACCCTGCAATTGGCCTGGCAGGATGCCGAGCGTGCGCCGATGAACCTTGAGCCCATTCAGGTTCAAGCGTTGTGGGACCTGCTCGCCGAGGACGCCAGCTACGAAAGCGGCTGGTTGCCCGAGCGGCTGCGCTGCGAACTGCCCGCCAGTTGCTGGGTGCAGGGTAACCTCAACCACCTGGCCCAGGCGCTGGAGAACATGCTGCGTAATGCCATCCGCCACTCGCCGACTAACGGCGTGGTGCGCTTGGGCGGGCAGCGCGACGGTAACCACTGGCGGCTGTGGCTGGAAGACGAGGGCGGAGGGGTTGCAGAAGAGGACCTTGAACGGATCTTCGCGCCGTTCTCGCGGCTGGACGGTTCGCGGCCTGGGGACGGCGGTTTCGGGCTGGGTTTGAGCATTGCGCGCAGTGCCATCCAGCGCCAGGGCGGGACCTTGTGGGCAGAGAATGGCAAGCACGGGCTGCGCCTGTGCATGCGCTTACCGCTCCATGTGCCAGCCCCTGCCAAGGACAACCCACGGCCGCAGGTCGCCGCGTTATAGCTTGTAGCTATATGCATCACAGATTGCGTGATATGGCGCGCAAAGGATTGCCGGTATGATAGGCGCCCCTGCCGTCCGGATTGTGAAATACGCCATGACCTTGCAGTACCCAACCATCGCCGATTGCGTCGGCAATACGCCCCTGGTTCGCCTGCAGCGCATTGCTGGAGAAACCAGCAACACGCTCCTGCTCAAGCTCGAAGGTAACAATCCCGCCGGTTCGGTCAAGGACCGCCCGGCGCTGTCGATGATCGCCCGCGCCGAACTGCGCGGTCAGATCAAGCCGGGTGACACGCTGATCGAGGCGACCTCGGGCAACACTGGCATCGCTCTGGCGATGGCGGCAGCGATCAAGGGTTACAAGATGATCCTGATCATGCCAGACAACTCCACCGCCGAGCGCAAGGCCGCCATGACGGCCTATGGCGCCGAGCTGATCCTGGTGACCAAGGAAGAGGGCATGGAAGGTGCCCGCGACCTCGCCGAGAAGCTGCAGGCCGAGGGCCGCGGCCTGGTGCTCGACCAGTTCGCCAATGGCGACAACCCGATCGCCCACTACAACAGCACCGGCCCGGAAATCTGGCAGCAGACCCAGGGCACCATCACCCATTTCGTCAGTTCGATGGGCACCACCGGCACCATCATGGGCTGCTCGCAGTATCTTAAAGAGCAGAACCCAGCCGTGCAGATCATCGGCCTGCAGCCGATGGAAGGCTCGGCCATTCCGGGCATCCGTCGCTGGCCTGAGGAATACTTGCCGAAGATTTTCGACGCCACCCGCGTCGATCGCGTGGTCGACATGTCCCAGCAGGAAGCCGAAGACACCACCCGCCGTCTTGCCCGTGAAGAGGGCATTTTCTGCGGCGTGTCTTCCGGTGGTGCGGTCGCGGCGATGCTGCGCCTGTCCCGCGAGGTGGAAAACGCGGTAATGGTCGCAATCATCTGCGACCGTGGTGACCGATACCTGTCCACTGGCCTGTTTGATCCGAGCTAAATGTCCAAGAAGAAAAGCAACAGCGGCCTGCGCTTCCAGCCAGCCGGTGGCAACCGTAGCCCCCAGGTTCCCGTGGGCAAGAAACAGCGCCTGGACATCGAGCGCCTGGCCGGTGACGGCCGTGGCATCGCCTTCCATGAAGGGCGAACCTGGTTTGTCAGTGGCGCGTTGGCCGGTGAAGCCGTCGAGGCCCGCGTGCTCAATGCCCGCGGCAAAGTCGTGGAGGCGCGCCTGGAGCGCGTGCTGCAGGCCAGCCCCGAGCGGCGCGAAGCCCCTTGCCGGCATTATGCCCGCTGTGGCGGCTGCAACCTGCAGCATCTGCCCCACGAAGCGCAGCTGGCGCTCAAGCAGCGCACGCTGGCCGAACAGCTGCAGCGGGTTGCCGGCGTACAACCCGAGGCCTGGGCCGCCCCCCTGAGCGGACCGGAATTCGGCTACCGGCGCCGGGCGCGGGTGGCTGTGCGCTGGGACATCAAGGCGCGTCAGCTGGAGGTCGGGTTCCGTGCCGAAGCCAGCCAGGACATCATTTCCATCGACGACTGCGCAGTGCTGGTACAGCCCTTGCAGTCGATTCTGCGCCACTTGCCGACGGCGCTGCGTTCGCTGAGCAAACCGCAGGTCATCGGCCATGTGGAACTGTTCAGCGGCACCGCTGAGGCGCTGCTGGTGCGCCATGTCGCGCCGCTGCCGGCGGATGACCTGGCCCGCCTGCAGGCATTTTGCGACGAGGCCAAGGCGCAGCTCTGGCTGCAGGGCGAGGGTGAACCGGCGCCGGTAGACGCGGCCACGACCCTGGGCTTTACCCTCGAACCCTGGCAGCTGGAATTGGCCTGGCGCCCCGGTGATTTCGTGCAGGTTAACGCCCAGGTCAATACGGCGATGATCGAGCAGGCGTTAGCCTGGCTCGCACCGCAAGCCGACGAACGTGTGCTTGACCTGTTCTGCGGCCTGGGTAATTTTGCCCTGCCGTTGGCGCGGCAGGCGCGTGAAGTGGTGGCGGTGGAAGGTGTACAGGCCATGGTCGATCGGGCCGCGGCCAATGCCCGAAACAACAATGTGCATAACGCACGGTTTTTTCAGGCCGATTTATCGCAGCCTTTGGCAGGTGCCGAGTGGGCCGCCGAAGGCTTTTCTGCGGTACTCTTGGACCCACCGCGCGACGGTGCTTTCGAGGTGGTGCAAGACATCGCACGCCTCAAGGCCAAGCGGCTGGTCTACGTATCGTGCAACCCGGCCACGCTGGCGCGAGACGCCCAGGTGCTGGTCGGACAGGGGTACCGGTTAAAAAGGGCCGGGATTCTCGACATGTTTCCTCAGACGGCGCATGTCGAGGCCATGGCGTTATTCGAAGCGGGCTAGCAGACTGGCCCGTTGGTGCGGTTGCCAGGGAATGGCGGCCACACGGTGGAAGCCTGCGCACCCGCGTGGTGCGCTGTATGGAAAGGTAAAACAAAGATGGTACAGGTGAGAGTGCACCAGCCGGTCAACACTGACGGCAGTATCAATCTCGAAGCATGGCTGGATCATGTGGTAAGCGTCGATTCAGCCCTGGATCGCGCAGCGCTGAAAGAGGCCTGCGAATTCGCTCACGAAGTCGAGAAGAAGGGTAACCCTGCCAAGCATTCCTGGGCCGACGGTACGTCCAGCTTCCAGGCGGGCCTGGAGATCGCCGAGATTCTCGCCGACCTCAAGCTCGACCAGGATTCGCTGGTAGCCGCCGTCATTTACCGTTCGGTGCGTGAAGGCAAGGTGACCCTGGCTGAAGTCAGCCAGCGTTTTGGCCCGGTGGTGTCCAAGCTGATCGACGGCGTGCTGCGCATGGCGGCCATCAGTGCCAGCCTCAGCCCGCGCCAGTCGCTGGTGCTGGGCTCCCAGGCGCAGGTCGAGAACCTGCGCAAGATGCTCGTGGCCATGGTCGACGACGTGCGCGTTGCACTGATCAAGCTGGCCGAGCGTACCTGCGCAATCCGTGCGGTCAAGGCCGCCGACGACGAAAAACGCCTGCGCGTCGCGCGCGAGGTGTTCGACATCTATGCCCCCCTGGCGCATCGCCTGGGCATCGGTCACATCAAGTGGGAGCTGGAAGACCTGTCCTTCCGCTACCTTGAACCCGACCAGTACAAACAGATCGCCAAGCTCCTGCACGAGCGCCGGCTGGACCGCGAGCGCTTCATCAGCGACGTGATGAACCAGCTGCAGAACGAGTTGCTGGCCACCGGCGTGAACGCCGACATCAGTGGCCGGGCGAAACACATCTATTCGATCTGGCGCAAGATGCAGCGCAAAGGCCTTGAATTCAGCCAGATCTACGATGTGCGTGCGGTGCGTGTGCTGGTCCCGGAGATCCGCGATTGCTACACCGCGCTGGGTATCGTGCATACCCTGTGGCGGCACATCCCCAAGGAATTCGACGACTACATCGCCAACCCGAAGGAAAACGGCTACCGCTCGCTGCACACGGCGGTGATCGGCCCCGAGGGCAAGGTGCTGGAGGTGCAGATCCGCACCCACGGCATGCACGAGGAAGCGGAGCTGGGGGTTTGCGCCCACTGGCGCTACAAGGGCACCGACGTCAAGCCGAGCTCCAATCACTACGAAGAGAAGATTTCCTGGCTGCGCCAGGTGCTCGAGTGGCATGAAGAGCTGGGTGACATCGGCGGCCTGGCCGAGCAGCTGCGCGTCGACATCGAGCCGGACCGGGTCTACGTGTTCACCCCGGACGGCCATGCCATCGACCTGCCCAAGGGCGCCACGCCGCTGGACTTCGCCTACCGCGTGCACACCGAAATCGGCCACAACTGCCGCGGCGCCAAGATCAACGGGCGTATCGTGCCGCTGAACTACAGCCTGCAGACCGGCGAGCAGGTCGAGATCATCACCAGCAAACACGGCAACCCCAGCCGTGACTGGTTGAACTCCAACCTGGGTTACGTCACCACCTCGCGGGCACGGGCCAAGATCGTTCACTGGTTCAAGCTGCAGGCACGCGACCAGAACGTCGCCGCCGGCAAGACCTTGCTCGAGCGCGAACTCAGCCGCCTGGGCCTGCCGCAGGTGGACTTCGAGCGCCTGGCCGAGAAGACCAACGTCAAGACCGCCGAAGACATGTTCGCCTCGCTCGGCGCGGGTGATCTACGCCTGGCTCACCTGGTCAACGCTGCCCAGCAGTTGCTGGAGCCTGAGCGTATCGAGCAGATCGAGCTGGTGCAGCGCAAGCCCACGGGCCCGCGTACCGGCAAGCGCGGCGATATCCAGATCCAGGGTGTCGGCAACCTGCTGACGCAGATGGCCGGTTGCTGCCAGCCGCTGCCGGGCGATGCCATCGTCGGCTACATCACCCAGGGCCGCGGCGTGAGCATCCACCGTCAGGACTGTGCCTCGGTGCTGCAACTGGCAGGCAAGGAGCCAGAGCGGATGATCCAGGTGAGTTGGGGGCCGATCCCGGTGCAGACCTACCCGGTCGACATCGTCATCCGTGCCTACGACCGCCCAGGCTTGTTGCGTGACGTGTCGCAGGTGCTGCTCAACGAGAAGATCAACGTGCTGGCGGTCAACACCCGCTCGAACAAGGAAGACAACACGGCGTTGATGTCGTTGACCATCGAGATTCCGGGCCTGGATGCGCTCGGGCGCTTGCTGGGGCGGATCTCGCAGTTGCCGAACATCATCGAGACGCGGCGTAACCGTACCCCTTGAGACCGAGGTGGCTGCTTCGCGGGTAAACCCGCTCCCACAGGTTGAGTGCAAACCTTAAGCTATGCACGGTACCTGTGGGAGCGGGTTTACCCGCGAAGGGCGCACCACCGAAGGACCTGCTTAATGACCTACACCCTCGAAGACCTGCTGCACCTCATGGCCCGCCTGCGCGATCCGCAATATGGCTGCCCGTGGGACTTGAAGCAGGACTACGCCAGCATCGTCCCGCACACTATCGAAGAAGCCTACGAGGTTGCCGACACCATCGAGCGCGGCGATTTCGAGCACTTGCAGGGTGAGTTGGGCGATCTGTTGTTCCAGGTGGTCTACTACAGCCAGCTGGCCCGGGAAGAGGGGCGTTTCGAGTTTGACGGGGTGGTCGACAGCATCACCCGCAAGCTGATCCGCCGCCACCCGCACGTATTCCCCACCGGCGAGCTGTATGCACCGGTGGACACGCCCAGCTTGAGCGAGACCCAGGTCAAGTCGCGCTGGGAAGAGATCAAAGCCGAGGAACGCGCCGAAAAAAGCGAACCCGAACAGCTGTCGCTGCTCGATGACGTGCCAACGGCATTGCCTGCATTGTCGCGGGCAGCCAAACTGCAAAAGCGTGCGGCCACGGTCGGTTTCGACTGGCCCGACGCATTGCCGGTGCTGGACAAGGTCCGCGAGGAGCTGGACGAAGTCCTGCAGGCCATGGCCGACGGTGATGCCGATGCGCTGGAAGATGAGGTCGGCGACCTGTTGTTCGCCACCGTCAACCTGGCCCGCCACCTCAAGCAAGACCCGGAACATGCCCTGCGCCGTGCCAATCGCAAGTTCGAGCGACGTTTCCGTTTTATCGAACAGGCATTGCGCGACAGCGGTCGGCCCATCGAAGACTGTAACCTTGACGAGCTGGATGCCCTTTGGGGTGAAGCCAAACGTCAGGAAAAGAACCTGCCCAGCTGCGGCTGAGCTGTTAAGTGAGTGAACATTCATGAGCCTTTCCCTTCGCGACCAATTGCTCAAAGCCGGTCTGGTCAACCAGAAACAGGTCTCGCAGACCAACAAAGCCCAGAAGAAACAAAAGCGCCTGGAGCACAAGGGCCAGGTCGAGGTGGACGACACCCAGCAGCGCTTGGCCAAGGAAGCCATGGCCGAAAAGGCCAAGCGTGACCAGGAGTTGAACCGCCAGCAGCAGGAAAAGGCCGAGCAAAAGGCCCGCGCCGCGCAGATCAAGCAATTGATCGAAGCGACCCGCCTGCCCAAGCTCAACAGTGAGGACTACTACAACTTCGTCGACGACAAGAAGGTCAAGCGCATTGCCGTCAATGCCCTGATGCGCAGCAAGCTGAGCAATGGCTCGCTGGCGGTCGTGTCGTTTGCCGGCGGCTACGAAGTGATTCCGCGTGAGGCGGCGGTGAAGATTCAGGAACGCGACCCGCATCGCGTACTGCTGCTCAACACCCATGTCGAGGAAGCCGACGACGATGACCCGTACGCGGCTTACAAGATCCCTGACGATTTGATGTGGTAAGCATGAAAAACCCCGCCTAGGCGGGGTTTTTTGTTCAAAGACTGTGGCATTGCAGGGTCATTGTGTAGTGCGCTGACTTTCCAGGTCCTCAAGCTCTACACGGTACTGATGGGCTTCATGCTCATTGTGGAACATCCCGACCAATTGGCCTTGCTGGTGCACATCCCAGATCCGCACGCCAGCGGCCAGGCCTTCGTGGGACATTTTCGATTCGTCGCGTTCGGTTACTTGGACTGTCATCGGTAAACTCCACTGCTAGGTTGGTTGCGACACTGTGTCGCACACCTCCTTTATAGGGTTTGTTAGCAGGCTAAGTAAATAAAACAGGGATGAAACAAGTTTCATGAAGCTCAGGGGCTGCGATTTGCTTGGCTTGGGGTTTGAGTGGGGGGCGCAAATCGAGCGCCGCCCGCGCGGCGCTTCGCAGCACAAGGCTGCTCCTACATCTGTTTCGGGCCAGTCACGCCTGTACCAACGCGCGCGACCGCCTTGTTTGTTCTACATGAGGGGCGCGCGCCTGTGTCTCACGACTCATTGGCCCGAAACAAATGTAGGAGCAGCCTTGTGCTGCGAAGCGCCGCGCGGGCGGCGCTCGATCTCATAGGCGCTGAAGATGCTGTGGCGAGCACCTCTAAAAACGAAGCCCCGCACAAGGCGGGGCTCCGGGTGCTTCAGGCTGCGGATCAGTTACCCTTCACCGGCTTGCCATCGACCGTGCCATCCTGCAGCACGATCACGTACTCCTTGCCATCGGTTTCGACCTGGCGCAGTTGTACCAGCAGGTAGTCCCAGCTCTTGGCGAACCACAGCTCGGTGATGCGCTTGCTCTGGCTAGGGTCGCGCACGCGCTCGACCTTGACCGCATCGACCTGGCCGGTCTTGGTGGTGACCTTCTCGGTGCCCAGAACGCGGAAGTCGTAGGTGTCGATCTCGTCACCGTCGACCACCTGGTAGGTCATGCTCTTCTTGCCGGCCGCCACATCATGCTGCAGCGCCAGCTGGTAGGACGACTTGTCCAGCACGCCGCGGTTGAGCGGCAGGTTGATCGCATCGCCACGGTCGCTACCGGTGACTTTCTTGCTGGTCCAGTCGAAGTTCAGGTCGACCTTCTTCGCCTTGCCCAGGCCGCCACGCTCGAAGTGGTACTTCTGCGGCAGCAGGGTGTCGTTTTCCAAGCGCAGGGTGCTTTGCTCGGTCAGGCTGGCGATCATCATGGAAGCCTTGAAATTAAGGTCCCAGGTACCGTTGGCATTCTTCACCAGGCTGCGCTCGGCGGTGCCGCTCATGGGCAGCTGCTTCCAGTCGGCGGTGTAGCTGGCCGAAAAAGGCTTCAGATCAGCTGCCTGGAGGGGCAGGGCGAGCACGGCGAGAGCCAAGAGCAGGGCGCGACGCATAAAGTCTCCTAGGATCGAATCAAATGACCGCTGGCCGCCAGGGGCTGGCCATCCAGTAAGGCACCGTGCTCGTCCAGACGCAAGCGCCCCTCGGCGAACCAGTGCACGGCCAACGGGTAGATCAGGTGTTCCTGGTGGTGAACCCGCTGGGCCAGGCTTTCAGCGGTGTCGTCCGACGCCACCGGTACCACAGCCTGTACGACCAGTGGGCCGCCATCGAGTTCCTCGGTGACGAAGTGTACGCTGCAGCCGTGCTCGGCGTCGCCTGCCTCCAGGGCCCGTCGGTGGGTGTGCAGGCCCTTGTACTTGGGCAGCAGCGACGGGTGGATATTGAGCAGGCGGCCCTGATAGTGGCGGACGAAGCCGCCACTGAGGATACGCATGAAGCCGGCCAGCACCACCAGGTCTGGCGCAAAGCCGTCGATGCGCGCCATCAGCGCGGCATCGAAAGCTTCACGACCGTCAAAGGCGGTGTGGTCCAGTACGGCGGTGTCGATGCCAGCGGCTGCGGCGCGTTGCAGGCCGTAGGCATCGGCGCGGTTGGACACCACCGCACGGATGCGCACCGGGCTTTCTTCACCGCGGCAGCTGTCGATCAGGGCTTGCAGGTTGCTGCCGGAACCCGACAGCAATACCACTACATTGCAGGTCTTGCTCGGCATCAGTGTGCCTTGAGGTTCTGCAGCTCGACCTGGGCGGCGCCTTCGGCGGCCTCTTCAATGCGACCGATGACCCAAGGCTGCTCGCCTTCTGCGCGCAGAACGTTCAGGGCGTTTTCAACCTGGTCCTGAGCTACGCAGATGACCATGCCGACGCCGCAGTTCAGCACGCGGTGCATTTCATGCTCGTCAACGTTGCCTTGCGCCTGCAGGAAGTCGAATACCGCTGGACGCTGCCAGCTGGCCACGTCGACCACGGCCTGGGCGTTTTTCGGCAGTACGCGCGGGATGTTGTCCAGCAGGCCGCCACCGGTGATGTGGGCCATGGCCTTGACTGCGCCCGTCTGCTTGATCAGTTGCAGCAGCGGCTTGACGTAGATGCGGGTCGGCGCCATCAGCAGGTCGGTCAGTGGCTTGCCGTCGAGTTGGGTGTTCTCGATGTCGGTGCCGGACACTTCGAGGATCTTGCGGATCAGCGAGTAGCCGTTGGAGTGCGGGCCGGAAGACGGCAGGGCGATCAGCGCGTCGCCGGTGGCAACCTTGGAACCGTCGATGATCTCGGCTTTTTCTACCACGCCAACGCAGAAGCCGGCCAGGTCGTAGTCTTCGCCTTCGTACATGCCAGGCATTTCGGCGGTTTCACCACCGACCAGCGAGCAGCCCGCCAGTTCGCAGCCTGCACCGATACCGGTGACCACGGTGGCGGCGACGTCGACGTTCAGTTTGCCGGTGGCGTAGTAGTCGAGGAAGAACAGCGGCTCTGCGCCGCACACCACCAGGTCGTTGACGCACATGGCGACCAGGTCCTGGCCGATGCTGTCGTGCTTGTTCAGGTTCAGGGCCAGGCGCAGCTTGGTGCCGACGCCATCGGTGCCGGAGACCAGAACCGGCTGCTTGTAGCCGGCCGGGATCTCGCAGAGGGCGCCGAAGCCACCCAGGCCACCCATGACTTCAGGGCGTGCGGTGCGTTTTGCCACGCCCTTGATGCGTTCGACCAGTGCTTCGCCGGCGTCGATGTCTACACCGGCGTCCTTGTAGCTCAGGGAGGGTTGCTTGCTCATTGATCCAGGCCTTTAGGAGGGAGGGATTCTTAAAAACGACCGTGACGGCCAAGGCCGGCTTTGCTGCGGCGGCTGCCTGAAACGTCAGAGGTCTGTGAAGGCGCGCGATTTTATCAGGGTTGCCGTGCAGCGGCCATCCTCAGGCCGACGGGCAGGGCTTGAAAGCGTTAAAAAGGTGAGTGGGGAGGGTGTGGGTTGAGGGTTGTGTCGCCTGGGAGATCGAGCGCCGCCCGTGCGGCGCTTCGCAGCACAAGGCTGCTCCTACAGTTATTAGGGCCAATTATTCCTGCAAACGTCACTGGCCCGAAGCAAATTGTAGGAGCAGCCTTGTGCTGCGAAGCGCCGCGCGGGCGGCGCTCGGTCGTGAAAACACCCTAAATCCCGAGGCCTTCGCCTGGCAGTCATGCGCGCCCCTGTATAAGGTGTAAGCCATATAGGAGCATTTTTCGTTCCACCGCGGTCACAGCCTGCATGACAACGGCCGTTCCACCTTGTTTCTGGACAGGAATCCTCCATGCGTCTTTTCAACACTCTGGCAGCAGGTTGTCTTGCCCTGATCTCGCTAGCAGCGCAAGCCGAGAACGTCTCCGGGCTTTATCAGGTGCGCGAGCCGCTTCAGGGGCAGGGCGCTGAAGCCCGTACCCAGGCCACCGGCAAGGCCCTCGAGACTTTGGTCCTGCGCCTGACCGGTGACCCGAAGGCGGCGCAAAGCCCGGCATTGGCCGAGCTGCGCAAAGACCCGCAGCAAATCATCAACCAGGTTGGTACCGAAGCCGGCCCGCCCGAGTCCGTGCTGGTCGAGTTCGACCCCGGCAGCACCGAACGCGCCTTGCGCAAGGCCGGCCTGGCCCTGTGGGGGAGCAACCGGCCATCGATCCTCGGCTGGTGGCTCAACGAAAACGCCGAGGGCAGCAACCTGGTGGGTGACGGCCAATCCGCCGCCCAGCCCTTGCGCCGTGCAGCCCAGCACCGGGGCCTGCCATTGCGGCTGCCGCTGGCTGACCTGCAAGAGCAGTTGGTGGCCAATGCCAAGCAGGTCGAAGGCAATGACCCAAAACCGCTGCGCGAAGCTTCCGAGCGTTACGCGGCCGATGCCCTGCTGGCGGTACACGCTCAAGAGGCGGATGGCAAATGGCAAGGCAAATGGCAGCTGTGGGTAGGCGACCAGCACGAGCAGGGCAGTGCCGAGGGCGCCGACCAGGCGGCGTTGGCCGACGCAGTGATGCTGGCCGTGAGCAGCCGCCTGGCGCCGCGCTATGTGACCCGCCCAGGCGCCAGCAGCCAGCAGCAGATCCAGGTGCAGGGGATGAACCTGCAACGCTACGCCGAACTGAGCCGCGTACTCGAACCCTATGGGCCGCGGCTTAAAATGGTTGAAGGCAGCACGCTGACTTACGGTGTCACGGCCAACCGCGACCAATTACGTGCCCAACTCGGCCTGGCCAAGTTGCAGGAGGTACCGGCTGAGCAGGCGCCCGTTGCCCCCGCCGTGCCTGCCCCTTCAACGGGCGTGAGCCCCGAGCAACCTGATGTGCCCAAGCCGTTCGACGGCCTGCGTTTTCGCTGGTAAGGAGTACCCATAGTGACCGATATGCGCCGCTGGATCTGGCTGGGCGCAGCACTGCTGATGGCCGTGCTGTTATATAGCCTGCACAATATTCTGACCCCCTTTCTGATCGGCATCCTGCTGGCGTACCTGGCAGACCCGCTGGTAGACCGCCTGGAGCGCCTGGGGCTGTCCCGCACCTGGGGCGTGGTGGTGGTGTTCAGCCTGTTCACCCTGATATTCATGGCCTTGCTGCTGGTGCTGGTGCCGATGCTGGCCAAACAGTTGGTGCGCCTGTACGAACTGGCGCCGCAGATGCTCGACTGGCTGCAGCACGTGGCGCTGCCCTGGGTGCAACACCGCCTTGGCCTGGCCGACGGCTTCTGGAAGTTCGACAAGATCAAGGCTGCCATTGGCGAGCACATGGGCCAGACCACCGATATCGTCGGTATCGTGCTGTCCCAGGCCACGGCGTCAAGCCTGGCCTTGATCGCCTGGCTGGCCAACCTGGTGTTGATCCCGGTGGTGGGCTTCTACCTGCTGCGTGACTGGGACCTGATGATGGCCAAGCTGCGCAGCCTGCTGCCGCGCCACCGCGAACCGCAGATCGTGGAGTTGGCGGGGGAGTGCCATGAGGTGCTGGGCGCGTTCGTTCGCGGCCAGCTGATGGTCATGCTCGCATTGGGCGTCATCTACTCGGCTGGGCTGATGCTGGTGGGGCTCGAGCTTGGCTTGCTGATTGGCATGCTGGCGGGGTTGGCAGCGATCGTGCCGTACATGGGCTTTATCATTGGTATCGGCGCGGCGCTGGTGGCCGGCTTGTTCCAGTTTGGCGGTGACTTGTATCCGATGCTGGGCATCGTTGCGGTGTTCATGGTCGGCCAGGCGCTTGAAGGCATGGTGCTGACGCCCTTGCTGGTGGGCGACCGCATCGGCCTGCACCCGGTGGCGGTGATCTTCGCCATTCTTGCTGGTGGCGAGCTGTTCGGTTTCACCGGGGTGCTGCTGGCGCTGCCGGTGGCGGCGGTGATCATGGTGCTGCTGCGGCATGCACACGATTTGTACAAAGAGTCGGACATGTATGGCGCAGATGTCGATCCAGAATTGTGAGGTGGGGCCGAAAGGCCCCCATAAAGAGCCGCAACTTGTTGATTTTGTTTGCGCTCTTCTGCTCACTGATTGTGCCGCCCGCGCTCCGGGTATAGACTTTGCACACTGTTCACCAAAGGCCCCCCGTGGTCCTAGCGACCGCCCGCGAGCATGAAACCACCGATCCAGTTGCCCCTGGGTGTGCGCCTGCGCGATGACGCCACCTTCATCAACTACTATCCGGGCGCCAATGCTGCGGCATTGGGCTACGTCGAGCGCCTATGCGAAGCTGACGCCGGCTGGACCGAGAGCCTCATCTACCTGTGGGGCAAGCAGGGTGTCGGCCGCACTCACCTGTTGCAGGCCGCAACACACCGTTTCCAGCAATTGGGCGAGCCCGCCGTCTACCTGCCGTTGGCGCAACTGCTCGAGCGCGGTGTCGAACTGCTCGACCACCTCGAGCAGTACGAGCTGGTGTGCATCGATGACCTGCATGTAATTGCCGGCAAGGCCGATTGGGAAGAGGCCATGTTCCACCTCTTCAATCGCCTGCGCGACAGTGGTCGCCGCTTGCTGCTGGCGGCCTCCAGCTCGCCGCGCGAACTGCCCATCAAACTGGCTGACCTCAAGTCGCGGCTGACCCTGGCGCTGATCTTCCAGATGCGCGGCATGTCTGATGAAGACAAGCTGCGTGCCCTGCAGTTGCGCGCGTCGCGCCGTGGCCTGCACCTCACCGATGAGGTTGGCCATTTCATCCTCACCCGTGGTACCCGCAGCATGAGCGCGTTGTTCGACCTGCTTGAGCGCCTCGATCAGGCATCGCTGCAAGCGCAACGCAAGCTAACCATTCCTTTTCTGAAGGAAACCCTGGGCTGGTAAGCCCCTGAAATCCTTGGGCCAGAGCGGAAAAACGAAAAAGTCACATCTTTTTCGATAAAATTTGCAAATGGCCATGATAGAGGGCATAGTTTCCCCCTTCTAAAGGATTACTGACACGGTCGTGCCCATGCTAAAGCGCTTCGCACCCCTCGTGCCCCTCGCACTCGTGACCCTGCTTTTTGGCTGCGCGGCACAAGCCCCGGTATCTCAGCCCCAGGATCACACCCCGATCGCCGCACAGTCGGCGTTCAAGGCCAAAGCCTCGCCTTCGTCGGTATTCGGCGAACCGGAAGAGCTGGCCACTGAAGATGACCTGGAGGCCTTCTCCAGCAGCAGCAAGCCTTACCAGTTGCCAGTTCTGGCTGACAGCATTCTCGAGCGCGGCATGTCGTTGATCGGCACCCGCTACCGCTTCGGTGGTACCTCGGAGAAGTCCGGCTTCGACTGCAGCGGCTTCATCGGTTACCTGTTCCGCGAAGAAGCCGGCATGACCTTGCCGCGTTCGACGCGTGAAATGATCAACGTCGATGCCCCGAAAGTGGCGCGCAACAAGCTCAAGCCAGGCGACCTGCTGTTCTTCAGCACCAATGGTCGTGGCCGTGTGAGCCATGCGGGCATCTACCTGGGTGACAACCAGTTCATCCACTCCAGCAGCCGCCGCAGCGGTGGTGTGCGCATCGACAGCCTCGGTGATCGCTACTGGAGCAAGACCTTCATCGAAGCCAAGCGTGCCTTGGCGATGGCGCCGACCAACATCGCGCGCAACTGATAGCAAAATGATTTACCCTGCCACGGCGGCGATGCTTTGAAAAAAAGCTCGCCGCCGTGCGCATTTACAGAAAGCGTCTAATCTAAATTCTCAACACTTTTCGGCTGCGGTCCAGCGGTCTCAGACAGGATGTTCTGGCCATGGTAATGATGGCGCGCTTCGCATTCCTTTCCCTGGTGGCATTGCTTGCTGCCTGCTCCAGCCGCGCGCCTGCGCCGGCCCCTGTGGTTCAGCCGCAGGTTACGTACAGCCAGCCAGATGGTTCGCCGATTGCCGACGACGTGTTGATCCGTGCGATCGGGCTGGTGGGCACGCCTTATCGCTGGGGCGGCAATACGCCCGATTCCGGCTTCGATTGCAGCGGCCTGATCAAGTATGTCTACCGCGATGCCGCCGGCATCAGCTTGCCGCGTTCGACGCGCGAGATGATCGTCATGCGCGCGCCTACCGTGGATGCCAAGGCGCTGCAGTCAGGTGACCTGGTGTTCTTTGCCACCAGTGGTGGCTCGCAAGTCAGCCATGCCGGTATCTACGTCGGGGAAGGGCGCTTTGTGCATGCGCCGTCCACCGGCGGTACGGTGCGCCTGGACTACCTGTCGAACAGCTACTGGGCCAAGGCTTACCTGCAGGCCAAGCGCGTGATTCCGCAAGGGCACCTGGCGCAGAATCCCTGAGGCCTGCGCAGTCAGCAGTAGATCGCTGACTGTGTAGGAGCAGCCTTGCGCTGCGAAGAGGCCGGGGCATAAGTCTTAGAGGTAAGGGGCCTTCACCGGCCTCTTCGCAGCACAAGGCTGCTCCTACAAGGCCTTGCTCACCCGCCAGATCACGTTCCCCACGTCATCCGCCACCAGCAAACCGCCGCGGTGATCATTGATTACCCCCACCGGTCGCCCCATGGCCTTGCCTTCGTCATTCAGAAACCCCGTCAGCAGGTCGACCGGCTTGCCGGCAGGTTTGCCTGTCGCATCGAACGGCACGAAGATCACCTTGTAGCCACTGTGCGGCTTGCGGTTCCACGAGCCGTGCTGGCCCACGAATGCCCCCTGCCCGAACGGCGGCGGCAACACGCCAGGCTCGGCGAACGTCAGCCCCAGCGATGCCGTGTGCGGGCCCACCGCGTAGTCCGGCATCAGTGCCTGGGCAACCTTCTGCGGGGCCTGCGGCTCGACCCGCTGGTCGGCGTGTTGCCCGAAATAGCTGTAGGGCCAACCATAGAAGCCGCCATCCTTGACTGACGTGATGTAGTCCGGCACCAGGTCGCTACCGATCTCGTCACGTTCGTTGACCGCCGTCCACAGTGCGCCGCTGTGGGGCTCCCAGGCCAGGCCGTTGGGGTTGCGCAGGCCGCTGGCAAACACGCGTTGCTGGCCGCTGGCAGGGTCCACTTCCCAGATCGCCGCACGGCCTTGTTCCTTGTCCAGGCCGTTTTCCCCCACGTTGCTGTTGGAGCCCACCGTCACGTAGAGCTTCTTGCCGTCAGGGCTGGCGATCACGTTCTTGGTCCAATGATGGTTAAGCGGCCCGCCTGGCAGTTCGACCACCTGCTGGCCCTCGCCGCGAATGTGCATGGCCCCGGGCTCGTAGTGAAAGCGCAGCAGTTTGTCGGTGTCGGCCACGTAAAAGTCCTTGCCCACCAGCACCATGCCGAAGGGCGAATTGAGCCCTTCGATGAAGGTGGTGCGCACTTCCGCGACCCCATCATGGTCGGCATCGCGCAGCAAGGTGATGCGGTTGGCGCTAGGCACGCCGGCGCCGGCGCGCTGCATCGCCTTGCCCATCACCCAGCCACGCAGGCCTTTGCCATCTTCAGGCTTGGGCGGGGCGTTGGTTTCGGCCACCAGCACATCGCCGTTGGGCAACACATAGAGCCAGCGCGGGTGGTCGAGCTTGTCGGCGAAGGCCGTTACCTGCGTGCCGGCTGCAGCCTGGGGCTTGGCGCCCTGGGGCCAGCCAATGGCCGGCGCGATGTTCACCGTGGGGACCAGCGTCTTGTTGGGCGGGGGCAGTTGCGGCGAAGGGCCGCTGCCGTCCATCACGTCCAGGTGGGCTGTGTCGCTGCATCCTGCCAGGCCGGCAGCCAACACCCAGGGTAAGACGATGCCGATGCGCTTCATGGTCGCTGCTCTCCGAAAAGGAACACTCAATATTCAGAGCAGGGTTGTGCGCACGGGGTTCAGCGGCGGGAGGCATACATCTACCACACGGCAATGATGCAGGTCGCCAGGATGAACGCCCGATTTCTAGTGCCTGGAGTGGGCCATGACGGATATAAAAGCAAGGGTGATTCGCAGCCTCGAGGCATTCGATGCTGCGCGGCCGCTGGTCCGGCTGGTGGATGACGTGGTGCGGGATTACCCCGACCCTTACGCGCTGGCGAGCCAGCAGGCTGCGCGCATTCTGCAAAAACACACGGGCAGGCGAATTGACCCTCGCTTCGTCTGGTGGCACCAGTTTAATAATGAGAACTCCAGCAGCCTCAGTAAAACCGGTTGGCAACACAGCCATCCGCCGCAGAAGTCGATGTTGATGCACGAACTGGTAATCGACCGCTTCGACCTGTACTTCCAAGATGCCAGTGACGAACTCGACATGCGTGGCGGGTTTTACCGGCAGGGGCCCCATGCGCCGTTTTACGACGAGCGCAACGAAGTGCCGATGCTGGGCAGTGACGTGCAAAAAGACCTGTGGGCGCTGGACTTCGCAGTTGAGTACCGTGCGCAGGTCGAGCGCTTCTGGTCGCAGTATGGTGCTCATTTTCAAGTGCTGGCCAAGACCAATCTGCTAGGGCAGGGCGCTGAGGCATTGGCGGAGGGTACGATTACGCCAGGGGATTGGGATCACGTGCGGGGGATGGTGACCGACGCCTTGCCTAATGGTGAATTGCCGACCCTGGAGGTTCTCGAACAGGACGCCACGCGCAGCGAGATAACGGTCCACCGCTATGTGTTCGGTGAAACGGACCGTTGGTGTTTGTTCAGCCTGAGTGCGCCCGATGGGCGCGTCATGGCCTATATGCCGTGGGCAGAAAAGACCCTCAAGGGCTTCGATTCCGAATTCTCGATGGTGAGTTGGATACGCACGCAGTTGCAGTCCAAGGTCACCCTCGATGCCTTCGTGGCGGGTGCTCATAGCAATCCACGTGATACCACCGCCAGGCGGTTGATCAAGGTGCACCTGCAAGGTATTGCCGACAGCCGTTCGAACGAAGCGGCGTTGATTGCCCTGACGCTGTTCAAGCGGCCGCTTGGCACGACCCTTTTTGCTTACCTGGTCGAACAGGCCAGGCTCGAAATGCAGGGCAATGCGCAACTGATGCAAACCAATGTCGGGCTGCGCAAGGCCATGTGCAGTGGGTATCTGGCGGCGTTCCTGGGGGTGTTTGGTGGTTTTGCGCCGTTGGGCTGGCCGGTCACGCTGATGCTGCTGGGGGCCAGTGTGGGCAAGGTGGCGCTGGATGTGGACGCTGCTTTGCACGCGGGTGATGAACAGAGCCGCAAGGATGCCCTGCGCTCGGCCATGCTCGAAAGCGTATTCGCCAGCATGAATCTGGTCGATATCAGCTTCCAGGCGAGTTTTGCCTCGCTGGCGTATCAAGCACCGCCCCATGAAACGAACCTTTCATTGGGGCGCTGGCAACCGACGACTGCTTCGGCCTTGCCGGAGGAGTTGCAGGGCGCCAATACCGTGCTGACCGGGGAGCCGGGCGAGGAGGGCCGCTTGCGCGGCATTCACGTCAATGACGACGGCAGTTGCTGGATCAATGTGCAAGGTTTGTCCTATCGCGTGCGTTACAGCCATGAGCTGGCCGTGTGGTTGGTGGTTTCGGCAGATAACCCGTTTGCCTTCAGCCCGCTGCACCCGGTGCGTCTGAACCAGGCCGGGGAGTGGGAAGTGCTGGCGCCGCCCCGATTGCTGGGGGGGACACCCTTGGCCGTTGAGGGTATGCCGAGCACAAATTCACCGTTCTGGGATACCTATACGTTAGCGAACGGCCCGCAGAGCAAAAAGCTGGGTGAATTCGCGCTTGAGCGGCAGAAGGCGTTATTGGCGTCCTGGCCTGTCGTCGAACTGCCCCGCGGGCGCGCGCCCGACCTCGATGAGCGCAACCTGGACTGCGTCAAGGTCGCGGGCCGCACGCACTACTCGTATCACTACGGCCCGGAGTACTTCAACGCACTGGTCGACTACTACACCAGCGATGAGTCGAAAGTGAACGATGTGTTCCGCTCGGGGAGCTACCGGTATGGCGATGAGGATGACTATATTGCCGAGCTTGCCGATAGCCTCGAACAGTTGCCCAAAAACAATCAGGTGAGGTTGTACCGAGGGGGGCATCGCTCGCGGCGTACCGGTGGTGAGCGTTACCGAAACGGTGAGCTGCGGGTTGGCGATGTGCTGGTCAATACCGACTTCACCTCGTTCACCGAAAACCCCTACATGGCCGCGGAGTTTGCCTGCTTGCGTTACCCGAACGTGCCGGGCGGCGTGCCAGGCTTGTTCGATGACAGTTCGGTGGTGTTCGAGCTGCCTGCCGGGGACTACCACAGCGCAACGCCGATCAGCGCCTTTTCGTCGTATTCCGAAGAGGCCGAAACGCTGTTCCAGCCTGGCAACTACTTCCGCATCGATGCCTTGCAGCAGGTCTATGGCGAGTACTATCGCTTCATCAAGGTCACCCTGAAGCAGACCATCAAGCCTGCCTTGGGGCCGGTTTACGACCTGCGCACAGGGCTGGCCTTCGACCTGGCGGCCTACACGGCGCACATCAGGACCCCGGCACTGGTGACGCGGTTCTTTCCTGAATAATGTCGCAAATTGAGCCCCGCCGCTGCGCCAAAGGCGGGCGCGTTCGATTGACGCTCCCGCCCCAACCCTCTAACCTTCGCGCGTGTTTCAGGTGCCCTGCCAGCCCCGTCTGGGCAGGGTGAAACTGGGAAGCCGGTGGGCGCCAGCAAAGGCGCGAGCCCGGCGCTGCCCCCGCAACGGTAAGTGAGTCAAATGTCGCGCACAGCCACTGGATGCCAGCATCCGGGAAGGCGCGCAGGCGTGGGCCAAGGCCCGCTCACAAGCCCGGAGACCGGCCTGATTCAGCCAACGGCATCACGGAGGGTGATGCGCGGTGCACCGTGGCGTCCAGCCACGGCTCCTGCGCGTTCTCCGTCTGCCTGCCTATCGACCTGTCGCCGCTTCTCGCGTGGCGTCAGCCTGCGGAGAACCCTGATGAGCGAACCCACCGAACGCGACGAACGCCACCTGGCGCGCATGCAGCGCAAAAAGGCGGTCATCGACGAGCGCATCGCCAATTCCCCTAATGAATGCGGCCTGTTGCTGGTGCTGACCGGCAACGGCAAGGGCAAGAGCAGCTCGGCCTTCGGCATGCTCGCCCGCGCCCTGGGCCACGGCATGCAGTGCGGCGTGGTGCAGTTCATCAAAGGCCGCAACAGCACCGGCGAAGAGCTGTTTTTCCGGCGCTTCCCGGAGCAGGTGCGCTACCACGTGATGGGCGAGGGCTTCACCTGGGAGACCCAGGACCGCCAGCGCGACATCGCCGCCGCCGAAGCCGCCTGGGCCGTGTCGCGCCAGCTGCTGCAAGACCCGACCGTTCAGTTCGTGGTGCTCGATGAACTGAACATCGCGCTCAAGCATGGCTACCTCGACCTCGATCAGGTGCTGTCCGACATCCAGGCTCGCCCGCCGATGCAGCACGTGATTGTCACCGGCCGCGCGGCCAAGCCTGAAATGATCGAACTGGCCGATACCGTCACCGAGATGGGCATGCTCAAGCACGCCTTCCAGGCGGGTATCCGTGCGCAGAAGGGCGTTGAACTGTGAGTGAACTGCGACATTGCCCGGCCGTGTTGATCGCGGCGCCGGCTTCTGGCCAGGGCAAGACCACTGTGACCGCAGCCTTGGCCCGGCTGCACCGTAACCTTGGGCGTAAGGTCCGGGTGTTCAAGTGTGGGCCTGATTTTCTCGACCCGATGATCCTGGAGCGTGCCAGCGGCGCACCGGTCTACCAGCTCGACCTGTGGATGATCGGCGCGCAGGAAAGCCGTCGCCTGCTATGGGAAGCAGCCGCTGAGGCTGACCTGATCTTGATCGAAGGGGTCATGGGTCTGTTCGACGGCACCCCGTCGAGCGCCGACCTGGCGCGCCATTTCGGCGTGCCGGTGCTGGCGGTGATCGACGGCACGGCCATGGCCCAAACCTTTGGCGCCCTGGCCCTGGGGCTGGCGCGTTACCAGGCCGACCTGCCATTCGCCGGCGTGCTGGCCAACCGGGTCGGCAGCTTGCGCCATGCGCAGCTGCTAGAAGGCAGCCTGACCGAAGGGCTGCGCTGGTACGGCGGCCTGTCGCGTGAGCGCGGTATTGAGCTGCCCAGCCGCCACCTGGGCTTGGTCCAGGCCAGCGAGCTGAACGACCTGGATGCCCGCCTGGATGCTGCGGCCGAAGCGCTGGGCGCCAGTTGTGATGCCGCTTTACCACCGCCCGTGGCGTTTGCCGAGCCGGAGCCGCAGCCGGCCGCCGCTTCATTGGCCGGTGTGCGCATTGGCGTGGCGCGGGACGAGGCGTTCGCCTTCCTTTATGGTGCCAATATCGACCTGCTGCGCAACCTCGGCGCGCAGCTGGTGTTCTTCTCGCCGCTGCACGACCGCGAACTGCCCGATGTGGACAGCCTGTACTTGCCGGGCGGCTACCCGGAACTGCACCACCACGCACTGGCGGCCAATGCGCCGATGTGCGCGGCGATCCGTGACCATCATGCCCAGGGCAAGCCGTTGCTGGCCGAGTGTGGCGGCATGCTCTACCTGCTCGACGCACTGACCGACGTAGCGGGTGAGCGTGCCGAACTGCTCGGCTTGCTGACGGGCGAGGCGACCATGCAGAAACGCCTGGCCGCATTGGCCTTGCAGGCAGTGGAACTGCCCGAAGGCACCCTGCGTGGCCACACCTACCATCACTCGCTCACCAGCACCGAGCTGGCGCCGATCGCCCGGGGGCTGAGCCCCAACGGCGGGCGTGGCAACGAGGCGGTGTATCGCCTGGGCCGCCTGACGGCTTCTTACGTGCACTTCTATTTTCCCTCCAACCCGGACGCGGCGGCGGCGCTGTTGCGACCATGAGCGAACACGCTTTCAGCGACGCCGAACGCGCCGCGCTGTACCGGGCTATCGGCGAACGCCGCGACATGCGCCATTTTGCCGGTGGCGAGGTGGCCCCGGCGTTGCTCGCCCGCCTGTTGGCTGCGGCGCATCAGGCACCGAGCGTCGGGTTGATGCAGCCCTGGCGGTTCATCCGCATCACCCAGCGCGACCTGCGCGCGCGCATCCAGGCATTGGTCGAGGAAGAGCGGCTACGCACTGCCGATGCACTGGGCGAACGCGCCGATGCGTTCATGACGCTCAAGGTCGAAGGCATCAACGATTGCGCCGAACTGCTGGTGGCCGCGTTGATGGACCAGCGCGAGCCGCACATCTTTGGCCGCCGCACCTTGCCGGAAATGGACCTCGCCTCGCTGGCCTGCGCCATCCAGAACCTGTGGTTGGCGGCGCGTGCCGAGGGCCTGGGGATGGGCTGGGTATCGCTGTTCGACCCCGTGGCATTGGCCGAACTGCTGGGCATGCCGGCGGGGGCCAAGCCGGTGGCGGTGCTGTGCCTGGGGCCTGTGACCGAATTTTACCCAGCCCCGATGCTGGTGCTGGAAAACTGGGCAGAAGAACGCCCCTTGAGTGACCTGCTGTATCACAACCAATGGGGAGAGCAGCCATGAGCGTTGCCTTGCTGACCGTGGCCGGGGTGGCCCTGGATGCCTTGCTGGGCGAGCCTCAGCGGCGTCATCCACTGGTGGCGTTCGGCAACATGGCCGCCAACCTGGAGCGTCGCCTGAATGCCGGAGGGCGCGGTTGGCGCAGCCACGGCGTGAGCGCCTGGTTCCTCGCGGTGGTGCCGCTGACCCTGGTTGCACTGATCCTGTCCTGGCTGCCGTACATCGGCTGGCTGGTCGACGTGCTGGCGCTGTACTGCGCGTTGGGGCTGCGTAGCCTTGGCGAGCACGTGCTGCCGGTGGCGAACGCATTGCGCCAGGGTGACCTGGAAGAGGCGCGGCGGCGGGTCGGCTATCTGGTCAGCCGCGAAACCCGCGAGCTGGACGAGCCCGCCGTGGCCAGGGCAGCGACCGAATCGGTGCTGGAAAACGGCAGCGATGCGGTGTTCGCCGCACTGTTCTGGTTCGTGGTGGCGGGCGCGCCTGGCGTGGTGTTGTACCGCTTGAGCAATACCCTGGATGCCATGTGGGGCTATCGCAACGAACGCTTCGAGCGGTTTGGCTGGTGCGCGGCACGCATCGACGATGTGCTCAACTATATTCCCGCAAGGCTGGTGGCGCTGACCTACGCGCTGCTCGGCAAAACCCGCCTGGCCCTGACCTGCTGGCGCAACCAAGGGCCCCTGTGGGACAGCCCCAACGCCGGCCCCGTGATGGCGGCAGGTGCCGGCGCGCTGGGGGTCGAGCTGGGCGGCCCGGCGGTGTATCACGGTGAGCTGCACGAGCGGCCGCGCCTGGGCGAAGGGCCCATGGCCGATGCCGATGCTATCGAGCGTGGCTGGAGCCTGGTGCAGCGGGGTGTGTGGCTGTGGGTACTGCTGATTTGCCTGGGAGCTTACTGGAATGCTTGAACACGGTGGTCGTCTGCTGCGTGCGGTGCGTCACTACGGGATCGCGCGCGAACATTGGCTCGACCTGTCCAGCGGCATTGCCCCTTGGCCTTACCCGATCCCGCCGATTCCACTCGACGCCTGGGCGCGTCTGCCAGAGACCGAAGACGGCCTGGAAGAAGCCGCTCGGCAGTACTACGGCACCCGCCAGCTGTTGGCGGTGGCTGGCTCGCAGGCCGCGATCCAGGCCTTGCCATTGCTGCGCCCGGCGGGCCGGGTCGGTGTGTTGACCCCATGCTATGCCGAGCACCCGTATGCCTGGCAGCGGGCAGGGCACACATTGGTCGAACTGGATGAAGCCCAGGTGGAAGGCGCGCTCGACAGCCTCGATGTGCTGGTGCTGGTTAACCCCAACAACCCGACCGGCCGCCAGGTCAGCCGGGAGCGCCTGCTCGACTGGCATGGGCGCCTGGCGGCGCGTGGGGGCTGGCTGGTGGTCGACGAGGCGTTCATGGACAACACCCCCGCCCATAGCGTGGTCGACTGCGCCGAACGGCCTGGCCTGATCGTGCTGCGCTCGTTCGGCAAGTTCTTTGGCCTGGCCGGTGTGCGTTTGGGGGTTGTTGCGGCGCAGCCCAGCGTGCTGCAGCGGCTGGCTGAGTTGCTCGGCCCTTGGACTGTCAGCGGCCCCACGCGGGTGCTGGCCCAAGCCTGCTTTGCCGACCACATTGCCCACCAGGTGCAGATCGAGCGTTGCGCCGCCAGCAGCCAGCGCCTCGCTGCGCTGTTGCACAGCACCGGGCTGGCGCCGACGGGTGGCTGCGACTTGTTCCAGTACGTGCGCAGCGAGCGTGCCGCGCACTTGCATGACTTTCTTGCCCGGCGCGGCATCCTGGTGCGCCTGTTCGAGCAGCCCGCCGCCGTGCGCCTGGGCTTGCCTGCCAGTGCGGCGGACGAGCAGCGCCTGGCCCAGGCCCTGACCGATTATCATAAGGAAACGGCATGACCACGCTCATGGTGCAAGGCACCACCTCCGATGCCGGCAAAAGCACGCTGGTGACCGCGCTGTGCCGCTGGCTGTTGCGCCACGGTGTCGGCGTGGTGCCGTTCAAGCCGCAGAACATGGCGCTGAACAGCGCAGTGACCGCCGACGGTGGCGAAATCGGCCGGGCCCAGGCCGTGCAGGCCCAGGCTTGCCGGCTGGCGCCGCACACCGACATGAACCCGGTGCTGCTCAAGCCCAACAGCGACACTGGCGCCCAGGTGATCATCCACGGTCGCGCGGTCACCAGCATGAATGCAGTGGCTTATCACGACTACAAGGCCATCGCCATGCAAGCGGTGCTGGCGTCGCACCAGCGCCTGAGCGCCGCGTACCCGGTGGTCATGGTCGAAGGTGCGGGCTCGCCGGCAGAGATCAACTTGCGTGCCGGCGACATCGCCAACATGGGCTTTGCCGAAGCGGTCGACTGCCCGGTGATCCTGGTGGCCGACATCAACCGCGGTGGGGTATTCGCTCACCTGGTGGGCACGCTGGAGCTGCTGTCGCCGAGTGAACAGGCGCGGGTCAAAGGCTTCGTCATCAACCGCTTCCGCGGTGACATCGCCTTGCTGCAGCCTGGGCTGGACTGGCTCGAAGCGCGTACCGGCAAGCCGGTGCTGGGCGTGTTGCCGTATGTCACCGACCTGCACCTGGAGGCCGAGGACGGCATCGACGTGCGCCAGGTGGCCAAGGGGGAGCGCGTGCTGAAGGTGATCGTGCCGGTGCTGCCGCGCATCAGCAACCACACCGACTTCGACCCTCTGCGCCTGCACCCGCAAGTGGATTTGCAGTTCATCGGGCCCGGCCAGCCGATACCGCCTGCCGACCTGATCATCCTGCCTGGCTCGAAAAGCGTGCGGGGCGACCTGGCGCAACTGCGCGAGCGGGGCTGGGATACCGCCATTGCCCGCCACTTGCGCTATGGCGGCAAGCTCATCGGCATCTGCGGCGGCCTGCAGATGCTCGGGGCTCAGGTGCACGACCCGCTGGGCCTGGAAGGGCCGGCGGGCTCCAGCCCTGGGCTGGGCCTGCTGGACTACGCCACGGTGCTGGAGGCCGACAAGCAACTGCGCAACGTTGCCGGTACCGTGACCCTGGAAAACGCGCCGGTTTCTGGCTACGAGATCCATGCCGGCGTTACTCAGGGCCCGGCCCTGGAACGCCCCGCCGTGCAGCTGGACGACGGCCGCTGCGACGGCGCCATCAGCGCCGATGGGCAGATCCTCGCCACCTACCTGCATGGCCTGTTCGAAGGCAGCCAGTCGTGCGCCGCGTTGCTGCGCTGGGCGGGGCTGGCCGATGCAGAGACTATCGACTACCAGGCCCTGCGCGAGCGTGATATCGAACGCCTGGCGGACCTGGTGGAAAAACACCTGGACACCGCGCACCTGCGCACGCTGTGTGGAGTCGCCTGAAATGCTCAACCTGATCCTCGGCGGCGCCCGTTCCGGCAAGAGCCGCCTGGCCGAACAGCTGGCCAGCGACAGCGGCCTGCCGGTCACCTACATCGCCACCAGCGAGCCGCTGGACGGCGAAATGAACGAACGCGTGCGCATGCATCGCCAACGCCGGCCCGCTGACTGGGGGTTGATCGAAGAACCCCTGGCACTGGCGGCGGTGCTGCGCCGCGAAGCGGCCGAAGGGCGCTGCCTGTTGGTGGATTGCCTGACCCTGTGGCTGACCAACCTGCTGATGCTCGACAACGACCAGCGCCTGGCCGAGGAGCGTGATGCGCTGCTCGACTGCCTGGCGCAGTTGCCCGGCACGGTTGTCTTGGTCAGCAACGAAACCGGCCTGGGCGTGGTGCCCATGGGTGAACTGACCCGGCGTTATGTCGACCAGGCCGGCTGGCTACACCAGGCCGTTGCTGAACGCTGTCAGCGCGTGGTGCTGACCGTGGCTGGCCTGCCCCTTATGCTCAAAGGACCTGCACTATGACTCAAGCCTGGTGGCGTGATGCCTGCCAACCCCTCGACAACGCCGCCATGGACCAAGCCCGCGCCCGTCAGCAACAGCTGACCAAACCTGCCGGTTCGCTCGGCCAGCTGGAAGGCCTGGTCGTGCACCTGGCGGGCCTGCAAGGCCGTGAGCGGCCAGCGGTGGACCAACTGGCGATCACGATTTTCGCCGGTGACCACGGTGTGGTAGAGGAGGGCATTTCGGCCTATCCGCAAGCCGTGACCGGGCAAATGCTGCGCAACTTCGTTGGCGGCGGCGCGGCGATCAGCGTGTTGGCGCGCCAGCTGCAAGCCAGCCTGGAAGTGGTCGACCTCGGCACCATCGACCCCAGCCTGGCGCTGCCCGGTGTACGGCATCTGCACCTGGGCGCCGGCACCGCCAACTTCGCCCGCCAGCCAGCGATGACCGAGGCCCAGTTGCAGTCCGCCTTGCAGGCCGGGCGCGACAGCGCATTGCGGGCCGCTGAACAGGGCGCGCAGTTGTTCATCGGTGGCGAAATGGGCATCGGCAACACGACCGCTGCCGCCGCCCTGGCCAGTAACTTGCTGGGCTGCCCAGCGCGTGAGTTGAGCGGCCCAGGCACTGGCCTGGACAACGCCGGTGTGCGGCACAAAGCCGAAGTCATCGAGCGTGCGCTGATCCTGCATGGCCTGCGTGCTGACGACCCGCTGCAGGCGCTGGCCTGTGTCGGCGGTTTCGAGATCGCCGCCTTGGCGGGCGCTTACATCGCCTGCGCGCAAGAGGGTGTCGCAGTGCTGGTGGACGGCTTTATCTGCAGCGTTGCTGCGCTGGTGGCGGTACGCCTCAACCCGCAATGCCGGGCATGGCTGCTGTTTGCCCACCAGGGCGCGGAGCCAGGGCACAAGGCCTTGCTCGAAGCGTTGCAGGCCGAGCCGTTGCTGGCGCTGGGCCTGCGCCTGGGCGAGGGCAGCGGCGCCGCCCTTGCGGTCCCCTTGTTGCGCCTGGCCTGCGCGCTGCACGGGCAGATGGCGACGTTTGCCGAAGCGGCCGTGGCGGACCGCCCGGCATGATCCTCGACCTGTTGCGCCACGGCGAAACGGAGCAGGGCGGCCTGCGTGGCAGCCTTGATGATGCCCTGACTGAAAAAGGCTGGGCGCAGATGCGCAGCGCGGTCGCCGAAGCGGGCCCGTGGCAGGTGCTGGTCAGCTCGCCGCTGCAGCGCTGTGCGCGTTTTGCCGATGAGCTGGGAGCACGCCTGCACCTGCCGGTACAGCGTGAGGCCGCTTTGCAGGAGCTGCATTTCGGTGACTGGGAAGGCCGCAGCGCGGCGCAGATCATGGAAGACCAGGCCGATGCGCTGGGTCGCTTCTGGGCCGACCCTTATGGCTATACCCCGCCCAATGGCGAACCGGTCAGTGCGTTTGCCGAACGTGTAGTGGCGGGCGTCGAGCGCTTGAGCCAGCAGCATGCCGGCAAGCGCGTGCTGCTGGTCACCCACGGCGGGGTGATGCGCCTGTTGCTGGCCCGTGCACGTGGCCTGCCCCGGGAGCAGTTGCTGCAGGTGGAAGTTGCCCACGGCGCATTGGTGCGTCTGGTGCTGCGTGACGACGGTCAATTGGGCGAGGCGCACTGACATGCTGCCGTTCTGGATTGCCCTGCAGTTTCTCAGCAGCTTGCCGGTGCGTTTGCCGGGCATGCCGGCGCCGCAGCAAGTAGGCCGCTCGCTGTTGTGCTACCCACTGGTCGGGCTGCTGTTCGGCCTGCTGTTGTGGCTGGCCAATCACCTGCTGCACGGCACGCCCGCGCCTTTGCACGCGGCGTTGCTGCTGGCGCTGTGGGTGTTGCTCAGCGGCGCCCTGCACCTGGACGGGTTGGCCGACAGCGCCGATGCCTGGCTGGGTGGCTTCGGTGACCGAGAGCGCACGCTGCGGATCATGAAAGATCCGCGCAGCGGGCCGATCGCCGTGGTGACCTTGGTGCTGGTGCTGTTGCTGAAGTTCTGTGCGTTGTGGGTACTGGTCGAGCGTGAGGCAGGCCTTGAACTGCTGCTGGCGCCGGTTGTGGGGCGTGCGGCGATGCTGGGCCTGTTCCTCTGTACGCCTTACGTACGCCCCGGTGGCCTGGGGCAGGCGCTGGCCGAACATCTGCCGCGCGCTGCTGCCGGGTGGGTATTGCTCGCCAGTGCAGCCCTGTGCCTTGTCGTGGGCGGTTGGGGCGCGAGCTGGGTACTGGTTGCAGCCGTGGCTGTGTTCGCCTGGTTGCGGCGCCTCATGTGTCGGCGCCTGGGCGGCACGACCGGTGACACCGCCGGGGCAATGCTCGAGTTGCTGGAGCTGACCGTGGTGCTGGGGTTGGCGCTGGGCCTCTGAATCACCTGCACGCGATCTCCCACGCCGTTGTCCGTCATGATGAAACTTCTTGCAACACCCCTGACGCGGGTATATACACGTATCCATGCTGACCAGTGAATGCATCTGTACCCATCTGCGTCGTGCCGCCCGCGGGGTGAGCCGGCATTATGACGAGGCCCTTGCCGGCTTCGGCATCAATGTCGCCCAGTTTTCCCTGTTACGGCACTTGCAGCGGCTTGACCGCCCGAGCATCACCACCTTGGCCGAGGCCATGGGCCTCGAACGCAGCACTTTGGGGCGAAACCTGCGGGTGCTCGAAGCCGATGGCCTGGTGGCCTTGGCTGACGGCGACGACCAACGCAACCGCGTGGTGCTGCTGACCGAAGCCGGTAAGGCGCTGCTGCAAGCGGCTTACCCGGCCTGGGAGCAGGCCCAGGGGTTGCTGGTGGAGCGCTTGGGCATAGGGCAGCGTGATGAATTGGTGCGCTTGCTGGAACAACTGGCTTGAGCTGATGCGACTATAAGCGGGTATATACCCGCAAAACCTTGCGATGTGCTGGAGATAACGACAATGACTTCGGTGTGGCGAACCAGCGGGTGGGTGCTTGTGGGGGCAGCGTTGATACTGGCGCTGTCTTTGGGTGTGCGACACGGCTTTGGCCTGTTCCTGGCGCCGATGAGCGCCGACTTTGGCTGGGGGCGTGGTGTGTTTGCCTTCGCCATCGCTTTGCAGAACCTCATCTGGGGGCTGGCACAACCGTTCGCCGGCGCCTTGGCTGACCGCGTGGGCGCGGCGCGCGTGGTGATCATCGGTGGCATTCTCTACGCCGCCGGGTTGATGTTCATGGGGATGGCCGACTCTGCCTGGTCGCTGTCGTTGAGCGCTGGCCTGCTGATTGGCATCGGCCTTTCCGGCACCTCGTTCTCGGTCATCCTGGGTGTGGTTGGGCGCGCCGTGCCGGCCGACAAACGCAGCATGGCGATGGGCATTGCGAGTGCGGCCGGTTCATTCGGCCAGTTCGCCATGCTGCCCGGCACCCTTGGCTTGATCGAGTGGCTGGGCTGGTCCGCCGCGTTGCTGGTCCTGGGCCTGATGGTGGCACTCATCGTACCCCTCGTCGGCCTGTTGCGTGACCGCCCGCTGCCCAGCCATGGCGCCGAACAGACCTTGGGCCAGGCCCTGCGTGAAGCCTGCTCGCATACCGGGTTCTGGCTGCTGGCGCTGGGCTTTTTCGTCTGCGGGTTCCAGGTGGTGTTCATCGGCGTGCACCTGCCGGCCTACCTGGTCGACCAGCACCTGGCTGCGACCACGGGCACCACGGTGTTGGCACTGGTGGGCCTGTTCAACATCGTCGGCACCTTCACCGCCGGCTGGCTGGGCGGGCGCATGTCCAAGCCGCGCCTGCTCACAGGGCTTTATCTGCTTCGCGCAGTCGTGATCGTGTTGTTCCTCTGGGCACCTGTGACCCAATTCAGCGCCTACCTGTTCGGCATCGCCATGGGCCTGCTGTGGCTCTCTACCGTCCCGTTGACCAACGGCACAGTGGCGACACTGTTTGGTGTGCGCAACCTGTCGATGCTGGGCGGCATCGTGTTCCTCTTCCACCAGTTGGGCGCCTTCCTGGGCGGCTGGTTGGGCGGGGTGGTCTACGACCGCACGGGCAACTACGACCTGGTCTGGCAGATTTCGATCCTGCTCAGCCTGCTGGCCGCTGCCCTCAACTGGCCGGTACGTGAACGCCCGGTCGCCCGCCTGCAGGCCCAGGCCGCATGAAGCGCTACCTGGCCCAAGGGTTGCTCGCCGTTGCCGCGATCGTGCTACTGGCGCTGGTGTGGTGGGGGTGGCACCAGGGTGGGTTGGCGTTGATGCAACTGGGCATGGGGGTTTGTTAAGCGCTACCCTGCAAGTTCAAGGATTGTCTTGCGGGAGAAACGAACGATGCGTGCACATTGGTTGACGGTGCCTGTGCTGGCCCTGCTTGCCGCCACGTCGAGCTGGGCTGCGGATTGCCCGGCCGTGTTGCAGGGCAGCCTGCCCGAACTGCGTGGCAAAGGGCAGGTTGATCTGTGCCAGCGCTTTGCCGGCAAGCCGCTGGTGGTGGTCAACACCGCCAGCTATTGCGGGTTTGCGCCGCAGTTCGAGGGGCTTGAGGCGACGTACAAGGAGTACCACGAGCAGGGCTTGGAGATGCTCGGTGTGCCTTCTAATGACTTCAAGCAGGAAGACGCCGACAGCGAGAAGATTGCCAAGGTCTGCTACGCCAATTACGGGGTGACCTTCACCATGACCAAGGCCCAGCCGGTGCGTGGCAAGGATGCGATCCCGCTGTTCAGCGAGCTGGCGAGCCAGAGCAATGCGCCGAAGTGGAATTTCTACAAATACGTGGTGGACCGCAAGGGCAAGGTGATTGGCAGCTTCTCTAGCCTGACCAAGCCGGACGACCCGGCCTTCAGGGCAGCGATCGAGAAGGCCATCGCATCGCAGCCATAGTGCCGTTTTTTTGTAGGAGCAGCACAAGGCTGCTCCTACAAAGGGTGTGGTGATTCAATGGGGGGGCGGTGATTGCCATCCGTCCAGGCCGGACGACCCGGTATTCAGAGCAGCGATCGAGAAGGCCATCGTATCGCAGCCGTAGTGCCGCTTTTTTTTGTAGGAGCAGCCTTGTGCTGCGAAGAGGCCGGTGCAGGTATTGGCTATGTCAGTTGCCTGTACCGGCC
>NZ_JAPFCE010000129.1:0-4249 GCF_026240895.1 Pseudomonas sp. DCB_AW | reverse complement strand
TCTGGTTGGCATCGTTGGAGTCACGCACGGCAAAGTCCTTGCGCACGATCTGGTACAGCGCCAGCGTGGCGGCGCCGCGGCCGTCGAGGAAGTCGAACTTGCTGCCGACCTCCCATTGCTCGCCCTTCCTCGCCTTGCAGCTTCTCGATCTGTGCCAGCACCGCCGAAGTCTCGGCGATTGGCCGCTGATAGAAGCCCGCCGCATTCACTTCTTCCTGCGCCTCAGCCATGCGCTGTTCGATCGCGTCGATCTGCCCAGGCAACATCTCCAGCTCACGCTGCAGTTTGTAGCTGAGTTTCTTCTTCGAGGCGTCGGCCACGGCTGCTGCGGGCGCAGGTGCGGCTTGCACGTCCTGCTTCTCCACCACCGCGCTGTTGAGCTCGGACTTGCCGCCCTTGCTTTCGGTCACGCCCAGCAACTTCGGCGAACCGCCCTGACGGATCCAGTCCTCATAGCCACCGACATACTCGCGTACCTTGCCCTCGCCTTCGAACACCAGGGTGCTGGTGACGACGTTATCGAGGAAGGCCCGGTCGTGGCTGACCATCAGCACGGTGCCCTTGTAGTTGGACAGCACCTCTTCGAGCAGCTCGAGGGTTTCCACGTCCAAGTCGTTGGTCGGTTCGTCGAGCACCAGCAGGTTGGCCGGTTTGCTGAACAGTTTGGCCAACAGCAGGCGCGCACGCTCGCCACCCGACAGCGCCTTGACCGGCGTACGGGCACGCTGGGGGCTGAACAGGAAGTCGCCCAGGTAGCTGAGCACGTGGCGGTTCTGGCCATCGATCTCGATGAAATCGCGGCCTTCGGCCAGGTTGTCGATCACGGTCTTTTCCAGATCGAGCTGATGGCGCATCTGGTCGAAGTAGGCCACTTCCAGCTTGGTGCCACGCTCGACCTTGCCCGAGATAGGCTCCAGGTCACCGAGCATCATCTTGAGCAAGGTGGTCTTGCCGGTACCGTTGGCACCCAGCAGGCCGATACGGTCCTGACGCTGCAGGACCATGGAGAAGTCCTTGACCAGCATCGGGCCGTCGGCATGGGCGAAGCTGATATTTTCCAGCACCATGACCTGCTTGCCGGACTTGTCCGCCGCCTCGATCTGGATGTTCGCCTTGCCCTGACGCTCACGGCGCTCGCCGCGCTCGACGCGCAAGGCCTTGAGGGCACGTACGCGCCCTTCGTTACGGGTACGCCGGGCCTTGATGCCCTGGCGGATCCACACTTCTTCCTGGGCCAGGCGCTTGTCGAACAGCGCGTTGGCGGTTTCCTCGGCGGCCAGCGCCGCTTCTTTGTGCACCAGGAAGCTGGCGTAATCACCGTTCCAGTCGATCAGCCCGCCACGGTCCAGTTCGAGGATGCGAGTGGCCAGGTTCTGCAGGAAGGACCGGTCGTGGGTGATGAACAGTACCGCGCCATTGAACCCGCGCAGCGCCTCTTCAAGCCAGGCGATCGCACCGATGTCCAAGTGGTTGGTCGGCTCGTCGAGCAGCAGCAGGTCAGGCTCCGACACCAGCGCTTGGGCCAGCAGCACGCGGCGGCGCCAGCCACCGGACAGCTCGGCCAGGGTCTTGTCGGCAGGCAGCTGCAGACGGCTCAGGGTGCTTTCCACCACCTGCTGCAGGCGCCAGCCGTCACGGGCTTCGAGTTCGTGCTGAACGTGCATGAGTTTTTCCAGGTCTTCGTCGCCCTGGATGTTCTGGCTCAGGTGATGGAACTCGGCCAGCAACGCGCCAACGCCATCGAGGCCCTCGGCCACCACATCGAACACGCTGCGCTCGTCGGCCAGCGGCAATTCCTGCGGCAGCTCGCCGATCTTCAGGCCCGGAGCGCGCCAGATCTCGCCGTCGTCGCCCTTCTGCTCGCCCTTGACCAGGCGCAGCATGCTCGACTTGCCGGTGCCGTTGCGGCCGATGATGCACACCCGCTCGCCACGAGCGATCTGCCAGGACACTTTGTCCAGCAGCGGCATGGCGCCGAATGCGAGGGACACATCGCTGAATTTGAGCAGGGTCATGTTGGTCTCCATAAATCGGGCGCGCATTCTACCTGACTTGGGCCCCCACGGCATTAAGTTGACCGCCCGGTGAGGGCTTTACGACATCTGGTCGAACATAATGTCTTGATACAAGCGCTGTGCTTTCATCTGCCGCCGGCAAACGGCTAAGCTAAGGCATAGCTTCCAACAGTGCTGGCTTCGCCGTCACTTCCCCATGGTTCAACTGCCCGGACGTATCATGCGCAGCCGCCTGTTACAGATTGCATCCTGCTTGCTGCTTACCGCCGCCACCGCCAGCGCGGCGCAGGCCCTCGACCTCACTCAACAGCGCCAGTACTACGACGAGGCCAAGCGCGCCCTGGCCAAGGGCGACAAAGGCCCGTACCTGCGCTATGCCCAGCAATTGCGTGATTACCCGCTGACGCCCTACCTGACCTACGACGAGCTGACCGCACGCCTGAAGAGCGCCAGCAACGAAGAAATCGAAGGGTTCCTGGCCAAACACGGCGACCTGCCCCAGGCCAACTGGATGAAACTGCGCTGGTTGCGCTGGCTGGCCGAGCGCGGCGAATGGAACACCTTCGTCAAGTACTACGACCCCAAGCTCAATTTCACCGAACTGGACTGCCTCAACGGCCAGTACCAGCTCAGCCACGGCCTGCGCGCCGAAGGCTATGCCACGGCCGATAAACTGTGGAATGTCGGCAAGTCGCAACCGGCGGCCTGTGACACGCTGTTCGGCATGTGGGCCGCCGAGGGCCAGTTGACCGAGGCCAAGCGCTGGAACCGCACCAAGCTGGCGGCCCAGGCGCGCAACTACGGCCTGGCCAACAACCTGGTCAAAACCCTGACCACCCTCGGTCCGCAAGGGCGCCTGCTGATCGATGTGGCACAGAAGCCCGAGCTGCTCAACCAGCCGTCGCGCTTCACCCCGGTCAACGAGGCCATGTCCGACGTGGTCAGCCTCGGCTTGCGCCGACTGGCCCGGCAGGACCCGGAGCGGGCCATGGCCCTGCTCGACGACTATGCCCAGCGCATGCACTTCTCCCGCGACGAGAAGGTGGCCATCGCCCGCGAGATCGGCCTGACCCTGGCGCGCCGCTACGACCCACGCGCGCTCGACCTGATGACCCGCTACGACCCCGAGCTGCGCGACAACACCGTCAGCGAATGGCGCCTGCGCCTGTTGCTGCGCCTGGGCCGTTGGGAAGATGCCTACGAGCTGACCAAGCGCCTGCCCCAGGACCTGGCCAGCAGCAACCGCTGGAAGTACTGGCAGGCACGCAGCCTCGAACTGGCCCAACCGAACAACCCGCAAATTCCACTGCTGTACAAGACCGTGGCGCGCGAGCGTGACTTCTATGGTTTCCTCGCTGCCGACCGTGCACAAACCCCCTACCAGCTGAACAACAAGCCCCTGGTGCTGAGCCAGCAGCTGGTCACTAAGGTGCGCAATACCCCGGGCATTCAGCGCGCACTGGAATTCCATGCCCGCGGGCAGATCGTCGAAGGGCGCCGCGAGTGGTACCACGTCAGCCGCCACTTCACCCGTGACGAGATGGTCGCCCAGGCACGCCTGGCCTATGAACTGCGCTGGTACTTCCCGGCCATTCGGACCATCAGCCAGGCCCAGTACTGGGATGACCTGGACATCCGCTTCCCGATGGCCCACCGCGACACCCTGGTGCGCGAGGCCAAGGTCCGCGGCCTGCATTCAAGCTGGGTGTTCGCCATTACCCGTCAGGAAAGTGCCTTCATGGAAGATGCGCGCTCCAGCGTGGGTGCCAGCGGCTTGATGCAGCTGATGCCGGCCACCGCCAAGGAAACCGCGCGCAAGTTCAGCATCCCGCTGGCCTCGCCGGCGCAGGTGTTCAACCCCGACAAGAACATTCAGCTGGGGGCCGCGTACCTGAGCCAGGTGCACAGCCAATTCAATGGCAACCGGGTACTCGCTTCAGCGGCCTATAACGCCGGCCCCGGGCGGGTACGCCAGTGGCTCAAGGGCGCTAAACACCTGAGCTTCGATGTGTGGGTGGAATCGATCCCGTTCGACGAGACCCGCCAGTACGTCCAGAACGTGCTGTCGTATTCGGTGATCTACGGTCAGAAGCTCAACTCGCCGCAGCCGCTGGTGGATTGGCACGAGCGCTACTTCGACGATATGTAAGCCACCCCTTGTAGGAGCAGCCTTGTGCTGCGAAGAGGCCGGTATTAACACCCTGAATCCTCGGTGTTAATACCGGCCTCTTCGC
>NZ_JAPFCE010000128.1:0-4731 GCF_026240895.1 Pseudomonas sp. DCB_AW | reverse complement strand
GAAGAAACACCGGCGTTCCAGCAACACGTGGAGAAGCTTGAGCAGGGCGACCGCGAAGGCCTGGCCTCCGGCCCCAAGGTGTCGTTCAAGGAAGTCGCCACCCAACACTGTCTCCCCTTCCCCCTGAATACGGATATCGAAACGGTACGCCGTCTTCCCATCCACTTCGCAACGCTTGGCAATCAACGTCTCACGGCGCTGTGGCTGCTCGATCAGGTTGAGCACCGGGCACTTGGCGTTGGCTTCGGCTTCATCATCAAAATACAAGCGCGTGTGCAGGTGGATGTTGATGCCACGGGCAAACAGGCTGATGTTGATGTGCGGCGCCATCGGCACGCCGGCCGCGTTCTTCACCACACCCGGCTTCACCGTTTGCACGGTCCACTCACCGGCATCGAAAGTGGTGGCGGTGCGGCCGAAGCTGTTGAAGGCGTTTTCCAGGTTGTATGCATCCTGGTACTGGCCGGCGGCATCGGCCTGCCACAGCTCCAGGAACGAATCGCGCACCAGGTGCCCGTTACCGTCATAGACCTGGCCGATCAACAGGATGTGTTCACCCGGCGCCTCTGGCTTGGCCAGGCGGTTCCAGATTTCCTGGTCGCGGGTCGGGTTGCCGGCCGCTTCCAGGGCCAGGCCGATATGCACGTAGGGGCCGGCAGTCTGCGAAGGGGTTTCCGGCAGCAGTTCGATTGGCATGGCGGGGTCCTCAGCAGTTTTCGAAGTGGGTCTTGCGCTGGCCGCGCAGCACGATATCAAAGCGGTACGCCAGGCAGTCCATCGGGTTGGCGTTGCTCATGTCGAGCTTGGCGATCAACTGCTGCACGGCTTCTGGGTTGGCGATCGACTTGACGATCGGGCACATCGGGATCAGCGGGTCACCCTCGAAGTACAGCTGGGTGATCAGCTTGGTCGCAATCGATGGGCCGCTGATGCCGAAGTGGATGTGCGCCGGGCGCCAGTCGTTCGGGCCGTTGCGCCATGGGTATGGGCCCGGCTTGATGGTGCGGAAGCTGTAGTAGCCGTCGCGGTCGGTCAGGCAACGGCCGACGCCACCGAAGTTAGGGTCCAGCGGTGCCAGGTAGCGGTCGTTCTTGTGGCGATAGCGGCCGCCAGCGTTGGCCTGCCACATTTCCACCAGGGTATTGGGCACAGGCTTGCCGTATTGGTCGACCACGCGGCCGGCAACGATGATGCGCTCACCAATCGGCAGGCCACCGTTGTTGAAGTTCAGCAGCAGGTCATGGTCGTGGGCGCCGAAACCCAGGTGGGTGAAGTCCGGGCCGGTGGTTTCGCTGATCGACTGCGGGATGCTGACCAATGCCTGGCGCGGCGAGCGGGCAATGGAGGTCTTGTAGTCGGGGGTCAGGGCTTTGGGGTGCCAGTTGCGATCACGGATCACGAAGCGGCTGGTGTCCTGGGCGGGCATGCCGTTTTCCTCTCTTGGAATTATCTGGACGCCTTGCAGGGCAGGCGGACTTACAGTTTCAGATAAGCCGCGCGGGATGAATACTGAAATCAGCCCTCACATACATAACCATATGGTTATGGGTTAACACCTTTGTCTGACACCCTCCCCGTTGGTGAACTAATCTTTGTCTTCTTGTTTCACGCTCCGGAGAGCATTCATGGAATGGCGAAAAGGCCGACGCAGCGACAACGTGGTCGATGCCCGAGGTGAAGGTGGCGGTGGTGGCGGCATGCGCTTCGGCGGCGGCAAGGGCCTCGGGCTGGGGGCGATCCTACTGATCGTGGGCATTGGCTGGCTGACCGGGCAAGACCCGCTGCAGATACTCGGCCAGCTCACCGGGCAGATGACCCAGCAGCAGCAACAGGCGCCCAGTGGCGCAGGCGGCAAGGCGCCGCCAGCCAATGACCAGCAGGCCGACTTCGTCGCCTCGGTGCTGGGTGACACGGAAGACACCTGGAAAGCGCTGTTCTCCCAGGCGGGCAAGCAGTACCGCGACCCCAAACTGGTGCTGTTCAGCGGCCAGGTCAACTCGGCCTGCGGCTTCGCTTCGGCGGCCGTCGGCCCGTTCTATTGCCCGGCCGACCAGCGGGTGTACCTGGACATGTCGTTCTTCCGCGAGATGGAAACCCGTTTCGCGGCTGCGGGTGACTTTGCCCAGGCCTACGTCATCGCCCACGAGATCGGCCACCACGTGCAGACCCTGCTCGGCGTGTCGGCCAAGGTCGATGCCGCCCGCCGCAATGGCCAGCGCATGGAAGGCGACAACGGCTTGCTGGTGCGCCAGGAGCTGCAGGCCGACTGCCTGGCAGGGGTGTGGGCCTACCAAGCGCAAAAACGCCTGAACTGGCTGGAGCCGGGTGACGTCGAAGAAGCGCTGAACGCGGCCAATGCCATCGGTGATGACCGCCTGCAGCAAAAAGGCCAGGGCCGCGTGGTGCCCGACTCCTTCACCCACGGTACCTCGGCGCAGCGTGTGCGCTGGTTCAAGGCGGGGTTTGCCGAGGGCGAAGTGAACAGCTGCGATACCTTCAGTGCCCGTAACCTCTGACACGCCTGGGGCTGCCTGGCAGCCCCAGCCTCACCCTAACGACAAGTTACAAATCTGCTGAAAAAGCGTTTCAGCTTCCCTGATCATTGCCGATAACCCCTGCACGAATCAGCGGGCATCCAGAACAACAACGCCTTGCGATCGACGATCAAGAGAGCGAAAACAACTTCTGGAGTGCGTGCATGAACAGCTGGTTTGCCAACATCAGCGTCAACCTCAAACTCGGCCTGGGCTTCGGCCTGGTGCTGATCCTCACCGGCCTGCTGGCCCTGACCGGCTGGACCAGCCTGGGCAGCCTGATCGACCGCAGCAACTGGATGAGCGATATCAGCCAGCTCAACAAGGACCTGACTGACCTGCGCATCGCCCGCCTGCAGTACATGATTGCCAACGGCGATGATGCCGCGGCGGCCAACACGCTGAACAAGCTCGATGCGTTCAGTAACCAGCAACAACGCCTGGTCAGCACGTTCAAGAGCCCGGACAACGTCAAGCTGCTGCACGAACTGGGGCAGACCATCAGCCAGTACAAGGTCTCGCTGGCCACCATGCGCACGGGCTACAACGCCACCCGGGCCGCGCGTGATGCCATGAATGCGTCGGGCGCCAAGGCCGACCAGGCCATGGACGCCCTTAGCCAGGAAGTCATGGCACGCCCCGAAACCGACAGCGTGCGCCTGGCCCAGTACCAGCTGATCAGCAAGGCCCGCCAGCAACTGCTGCAGGTACGCATCGACGTGCGCGGCTACATGGCCGATAACAGCGCGACCAATGAACAGGCCGCCCTGCGCCAGCTCGAAGCGGCGCTGGCCGAGGCCGACAACCTCAAGCGCCGGCTGCCGGCCGCCGACGCGCGTCTGCAGCAGTTCGAACAGTCAGTGCTGGCCTACCGTGACGCCGTGCGCCAGTTCCGTGATGCGCTGGCCAGCATTACCAGCGCGCGCGCTGAAATGACTGTCCAAGGCGCCGACATCGTCAAGACCAGCGACGCGCTGTACAAAATCCAGCTGGAGCGCCGCGACATCGAGAGTGCGCAGGCCCGTAGCCTGCAGGCCATCGCGACCTTGCTGGCGTTGCTGGTCGGCGTACTGGCTGCGGTGCTCATCACCCGGCAGATCACCCGCCCGCTGCAGGAAACCTTGCAAGCGGTGGAGCGCATCGCGGGCGGCGACCTGACGCACGACCTGCGCGTCACCCGCCGTGATGAACTGGGCGTATTGCAACAGGGCATCGCCCGCATGGGCACCACCCTGCGCGAGCTGATCAGCGGCATCCGCGACGGCGTCACCCAGATCGCCAGCGCTGCCGAAGAGCTGTCGGCGGTCACCGAGCAAACCAGCGCAGGGGCCAACAGCCAGAAAGTCGAGACCGACCAAGTCGCCACTGCAATGCACGAAATGGCGGCCACGGTTCAGGAAGTCGCGCGCAACGCCGAGCAGGCCTCGCATGCCGCCACCGGTGCCGACGACGAAGCCCGCGCGGGTGATCAGGTGGTCGGTGAGGCGATCAGCCAAATCGAACGCCTGGCCGAAGAAATGCACCGCTCCACCGAGGCCATGAACCTGCTGCAACAGGAAAGCCAGAAGATCGGCAGCGTGATGGACGTGATCAAGTCGGTAGCCGACCAGACCAACCTGCTGGCACTCAACGCCGCGATTGAAGCGGCCCGTGCCGGCGAGGCGGGCCGTGGCTTTGCCGTGGTCGCTGACGAGGTGCGTGGGTTGGCCCAGCGCACGCAGAAGTCCACCGAAGAGATCGAAGAGCTGATTGCCAGCCTGCAGCACGGCACCCAGCAAGTGGCGACGGCCATGCAGGGTAGCCGGACCCTGACCGACAGCAGTGTCGAACTGGCGCGCAAGGCCGGCGCCTCGCTGGAAAGCATCACCGGCACGGTGTCGAGCATTCAGTCGATGAACCAGCAGATTGCGGCGGCGGCGGAAGAGCAGAGCGCGGTGGCCGAAGAAATCAGCCGGAGCATTCTGAACGTGCGGGATGTGTCCGAGCAGACGGCAGCGGCCAATAACGAGACGGCGGCGTCCAGCGTTGAGCTGGCGCGGTTGGGCGGGCAGTTGCAGATGCTGGTGAGCCAGTTCCGCGTTTGATTCAACCACGGCGGGCGCACACTCCGTGCGCCAAACCCAGGTAGGAGCAGCCTTGTGCTGCGAAGAGGCCAGTGGCAGCACCGAAGATTTACTGGGCTGCCACTGGCCTCTTC
>NZ_JAPFCE010000127.1:0-4770 GCF_026240895.1 Pseudomonas sp. DCB_AW | reverse complement strand
GCCTTGGCGCATGACGCGATATCGCGTCGAACAAACAAGGCGGTCGCGCGCGCCTGTCACAGGCGTTATTGGCCGAAAACAAACGTAGGAGCGAGCGTTGCTCGCGATGCGCCGCGCGGGCGGCGCTCGATCTCACCGGCAACACCCCCCTCAAGGCATGCACCTGCCAGCACCACCTATCCCTAAAGCCCATAAAAAAACCCCGGAACAGGTCCGGGGTTTTGGTACATCACACTACACGATCACTCCTGGCTGGCCAGTTTGTGCTCGAGGTAGTGAATGTTGACGCCGCCTTTGCAGAAACCTTCATCACGCACCAGGTCGCGGTGCAGTGGGATGTTGGTCTTGATGCCGTCGACGACGATCTCGTCCAGAGCATTGCGCATGCGCGCCATGGCTTCTTCGCGGTCCTTGCCGTAGGTGATCAGCTTGCCGATCAGCGAGTCGTAGTTCGGCGGAACCGAATAACCGCTGTACAGGTGCGAATCGACGCGAACGCCGTTGCCACCTGGGGCGTGGAAGTGCTTGACCTTGCCTGGGCTCGGGATGAACTTCTTCGGGTCTTCAGCGTTGATCCGGCACTCCAGCGAGTGACCCCGAATCACCACGTCTTCCTGGCGGAACGACAGCTTGTTGCCAGCGGCGATGCTCAGCATCTCCTTGACGATGTCGATGCCAGTGACCATTTCCGACACCGGATGCTCAACCTGTACGCGGGTGTTCATCTCGATGAAGTAGAAGCTGCCGTTCTCGTACAGGAACTCGAAAGTACCTGCACCGCGGTAGCCGATTTCGATGCACGCATCGACGCAACGCTTGAAGACTTCCTGACGGGCCTTCTCGTCGATGCCCGGTGCTGGCGCTTCTTCCAGAACCTTCTGGTGACGGCGCTGCAGCGAGCAGTCACGGTCGCCCAGGTGGATGGCGTTGCCTTGGCCGTCGGACAGTACCTGAACTTCCACGTGGCGTGGGTTGGTCAGGAACTTCTCCAGGTAGACCATCGGGTTGCCGAACGCAGCACCGGCTTCGGTACGGGTCAGCTTGGCCGAGGAGATCAGGTCCTCTTCCTTGTGCACCACACGCATACCGCGACCACCACCGCCACCGGCGGCCTTGATGATCACCGGGTAGCCGACGTCACGGGCGATCGCCAGGGCGACTTCTTCGTCTTCCGGCAGTGGGCCGTCAGAGCCTGGTACGGTCGGTACGCCCGACTTGATCATCGCGTCCTTGGCCGAAACCTTGTCGCCCATCAGGCGAATGGTGTCGGCTTTCGGGCCGATGAAGGCGAAACCGGATTTTTCTACCTGCTCGGCAAAGTCGGCGTTTTCGGCCAGGAAGCCGTAGCCCGGGTGGATCGCGGTGGCGCCAGTCACTTCGGCGGCAGCGATGATCGCCGGGATGTGCAGGTACGAATCCTTGGATGGCGCGGGACCGATGCAGACCGACTCGTCTGCCAGGCCCAGGTGCATCAGTTCGCGGTCAGCCGTGGAGTGCACGGCGACGGTCTTGATGCCCAGCTCTTTGCAGGCACGCAGGATCCGCAGGGCAATTTCCCCGCGGTTGGCGATCAGGACTTTTTCGAGCTTCGCAGACATCGTTGGCTCTCCGCGGTTCAAACGATGGTGAACAGCGGCTGGTCGAACTCAACCGGCTGGCCGTCTTCTACCAGGATGGCGTCGATGACACCGCCGATCTCGGCTTCGATGTGGTTCATCATCTTCATCGCTTCGACGATGCACAGGGTGTCGCCTTTTTTCACCGACTGGCCAACTTCAGCGAAGTTAGGCGAGGTCGGCGATGGCTTGCGGTAGAAGGTACCGACCATTGGCGAGCGAACCACGGTGCCTTTCAGCGCCGGGGCAGCAGCTTCGGCGACAGGGGCAGCGGCAGCAGCGGCCGGGGCAGCTACAGGGGCAGCAGCCATTGGGGCGGGTGCGTAGAACTGCTGGGCAGCTGGGGTCTTGCTGTGACGGCTGATACGGACCGACTCTTCGCCTTCCTTGATCTCCAGTTCGTCGATGCCAGACTCTTCCAGCAGTTCGATCAGTTTCTTGACTTTACGGATATCCATTAATCATCAACTCCCAAAGGTTCGGTCAGGGGGCGTAATTGAAAACGTGTCTAAAACGTTTCTCTCAAACCCCGGCCCACTTAGGCCAGGGTCTCTGTCATCAGGGCTGTGCGTTGGCAGCCAGTTGTTCCAGCGCGGACTCCAGGGCCAGGCGATAACCGCTGGCGCCCAGGCCGCAAATCACCCCTACGGCCACATCGGAAAAGTAGGAGTGGTGACGGAACGGTTCGCGTTTGTGCACGTTGGACAGGTGCACTTCGATGAATGGGATGCTCACCGCAAGCAATGCGTCACGTAATGCGACACTTGTGTGGGTGAAAGCAGCCGGATTGATCAGGATGAAGTCCACACCCTCGTTGCGTGCGGCGTGAATGCGGTCGATCAGTTCGTATTCGGCATTGCTCTGCAGGTACTGCAGATGGTGGCCCGCGGCGCGGGCACGTTGCTCCAGGTCCTGGTTGATCTGGGCCAGGGTCACGGCGCCGTAGTGGCCCGGCTCGCGGGTACCGAGCAGGTTGAGGTTGGGGCCGTGAAGCACCAGTAGCGTAGCCATCTGCGGATTCCTTGGATTTGTAGGGCAATTCGACACAGCGCGGCGAGTGTGCCGTAAAGCGACGGCAAGTGTCCAGTTCCCGGCAATAGCCAGCACGATGTCCGAGATTCGCGCGAAGTATGTGACCGGATAATTAAATCTGGTCACTGTCTTGAGGATTTTTCGCAGCTCGCCGGAAGTTATAGACCGAGTTTGCCGCGCACGCGCGTCAGAACCTCGGCGAAATCGCCGGCGTTTATCTCGCCTATGACCCGATCAGCGGTCATTTCGCTGCCGTTCGCCGCAAAGAACAGCAGCGCAGGCGGGCCGAACAGCTGGTAGCGGTCGAGCAGCGTGCGTTGCTCGGCGTTGCTCTCGGTGATGTCGAAACGCAGCAATTTGAAGGCGCTCAGCTGCGATTGCACCTGCGGCGCAGTGAGTACGTCGTGCTCGATCACCTTGCAGCTGATGCACCAGTCGGCGTACCAGTCCAGCAACACCGGCTGGCCTGCGGCCTTGGCCTGGGCCAGTGCCGCGTCGAGCGCGGCGGGCGTGGTGAGGGTCTGCCAGGCATCGGCCTTGACGGCTGGGCTGGCGCTGCCCGTGGCCACGGCGGGGGCAGGCAAGGGGCGCAGGGGGTCGCCCTGGCCGTTCAGTGCCCCGTACCAGCAGGCCAGGGCGTAAACCAGCAACGCCAGGCCGAGCAATTGCGCCAGGCGTTGGCGCGGGGTTTTGATGACGAACTCCAGGGCACCGAGGAACAGCGCCACGCCGGCAGCCAGGAAGCCGACCAGCAGCAACGTCACCTGGCCAGGCAGCACGCGGCTGAGCAAGCCGATGGCCAGCCCCAGCAACAGCACACCAATGCCGTTTTTCACCGTGTTCAGCCAAGGGCCGCTCTTCGGCAACCAGGCTGCGCCACCGGTGGCCACCAGCAGCAATGGCGCACCCATGCCCAGGCCGAGAGCGAACAGTTTCAGTGCACCCCCCAGGGCATCGCCGCTGGCGCTGATATAAAGCAGGGCACCGGCCAGTGGCGCCGACACGCAGGGCGACACCAGCAAACTGGAAAGCACGCCCAGCACTGCCGCGCCGACTAGCGAGCCACCTTTGGTGCGGTGGGCGAGCGAGTCCAGGCGATTGTTCAAGGCCTGCGGCAGCTTCAATTCGAACAGGCCGAACATGGCCAGGGCGAACACCACGAAGAACAACGCGAAAGGCACCAGCACCCAGGCCGACTGCAGCCGTGCCTGCAGGTTCAAGCCCGCGCCGAACAGGCCCATCAGCGCGCCCAGCACGGCGAAGCTGGCGGCCATCGATACCACGTAAGCAAGCGACAGCGCGAGGCCGCGCAAGCCGTTTGCCTGGCCACGCAGCACCACGCCCGAGAGGATGGGTAGCATCGGCAGCACGCAAGGGGTGAAGGTCAGGCCGACGCCGGCGAGGAAGAACAGCAACAGGGATTTCCAGCTCCAGGCCTGTTCACCTGTGGCCGGTGCCGCGCTGGGGGTGCCACCTTCGCCATCGATGCTCAGGCGCGCGGTTTCCGGGGGGTAGCACAGGCCCTTGTCGGCGCAGCCCTGGTAGCCCACCAGCAGGGTGAACGCGCGAGGGTCGGTGCGGGGCAGCTCGATGTCGAGCACGCCGTGGTACACCTCGACGTCCCCGAAGAACTCATCGTGCTTGGCTTCGCCTTTAGGGATGTTGGGCGTGCCCACGGCCACGTCGGCCGGCTCTGTGCGGAAATTGAAGCGGTGGCGGTAGAGGTAGTAGCCGTCGGTGGCGACGAAACGCAGCTTGATGCTCTGGGCATCGGCCTGGATCAGGCTGAGCTTGAACGCTTCGTGCACGGGCAGGAAATCGGCAGCGTTGGACAGCGAAGCGGCGCCGAGGGTGGCGCTGGGGCGGTTGTCGAGCAGGCCCGTGGCGAAGGCAGGGCTGGCCAGCAGCAGGAACAGCAGGAGAAACAGGCGGCGCATGGCGGACTCGCGACGTGGAACGTGCTGGGCATGATAGCGGAGTTGGTCTTGATTTGGCGTGTGTCGACCGCGAGGGCGATACATGGCCGATGGCTGATTCGCCTATACCGGCCCTTTCGCGGGGCAAGCCCGCTCCCACAGGTTCACGCCAACTTCAAGTGCAGAGGTCACCCTGTGGGAGCGGG
>NZ_JAPFCE010000126.1:0-5550 GCF_026240895.1 Pseudomonas sp. DCB_AW | reverse complement strand
CAAGGCTGCTCCTACAATGGAACGCGGTGGCCTGTAGGAGCAGCCTTGTGCTGCGAAGAGGCCGGTAAGTTCACCCTGTATCTAGCGGATAAACACCTGCGGCGTAGTGGTCGACATGTCCCCACCCGGCAGCTTGATGTTCTTCACCTTCTGCAGCGTTTCGGGGTCGAACACCGCCAGGTCATTGAAGGTGCCGCCCAGGTACAGCTTGTCGCCCTTCTTGTCGAAGGTCACGCAGTAGTAGGTGTGTTCAAGGTTAGCCGCCTTGATCAACTTGCGTTCCTTGATGTCATACCGCGCCAGGCGGTTGAGCACGCCGTAGATCTGGTTCGGGTCCTTCGGCGAGCGCAACCCGGTGAAGTACAGCTCGGTCAGGTCGGCGAATTCCTGGGTGTGGGTCTTGCCGGTTTTCAGGTCGACACTCAGGTAACCGTAGAGCAGTTCGGCGGTATTTGGGTCCTGCTTTTCGTCCTTGAACTTGGCAATCGTATAGAGCATCGAGAACTCGTGCCGAGGGCTCTGATGCGGCCAGAAATACAGCACATCCGGGGCACTGTAGCCGGGCCGGTTCCAGGTACGCAGCGGCAATGCCACCTCGTACTTGCCGGTTTGCACGTCCATCTTGTAGATGTCCGGGCCCGCCACGAACAAACTGCCATCGTCGGCGGCGCGCATCAGGTACACCTGGCGTGGCATCGGGAAGGTTCGCGCAGGCTTCGCATCAAGGCCATCGGCCGTGCGGAACACCTCCAGGCGCGGCGGCTTGACCACATAGTGATCGTTCAGGCGCTGGGTCGGGTTGACGGTGGCATACACCTCTTTGCCATCAGGGCTGATGGCAAACGAATACATCGACTTGCCGACTTCCCCAGGCACGCTGGACAAGTTGGCGTGGAAGGTGGTCTTGCAGGTGTCCAGGTCGATGCCGTAGATGTCGGCGTAGTGGTTGTTGAGGATGTAGGCGGTACGGTTGTCCGGCGCCATCATCGCGGTGCCGGGGCCGAACGCATCGGGCATGCGGCAGCTCTTGTACAGCGCATCGCTGGCCACATCCACCACATGCAGGTTGTTCGGGTAGTTGGTCACGATCAGGTATTCATGGCCAGCCTTCAAGGCCGGCCCGGTGTCGTCAGCCTGTACCGCCCAGGCGCTGGCCGTGGCGGCGACGGTGAGCGCGAGCTGCGCGCAGAGTCCAGGTTTCATGCGGTTTCCCCTTGTCATTCTTGTTGGGCCGGTCACTTGTCTTTCGGGAACACGGTGCCGAGGTTGCGCCAGTCGTCCTGGGAGTTGGTCGCCTGGGCATTCCAGTCCTGGTAGGTGCTCATCATGTCTGGCACCTGCGCTGGCCACCAGCAAGGGTCGGAACAGCCGTAAAGGTCGGCTTCCATGGGCTGGCACAGCGAGCTCACGCCACCAAAGGCGTCCACTTCCCAACCCGGGTCGGTGGTGGCGGTACAGCCTGCCACCGCGCTCATCGCCATGACTTCTTCGACACGGTCTTCGGCAGCGGCCTGCTCGAGGATGCGCGCCTTGTTGTTCAGGGGCTTCAAGTGCTTCATGTCAGTGCGCCTTCCGCGGGGTGATGTAGCGGTCGATGAAGGCCGGGTTGGCGGCCATGATGCGGCTGTAGACCTCGATGCCGAAGTCGACCCAGTCGCGCATCAGCTCGCAGTAGTGGTAGGTCGGGTGCTGCGGGTCGCCGTAGCGGGCATAGCTCTCGTGGTAGCAGCCACCGGAGCACAGGTTGCGAATACGGCAGCTCTCGCAGCCGGTGTTGCTGCGGTCCAGGCGTTGCGACAGGAAGTCATTGAGCTGGGCCTGTTTCACCCCTTGGTGCACGTTGCCGAACGTCGGCAGGCTGGAGCCGGTGAAGCGGTGGCACAGGTTCAATTCACCTTCATGGTCTACCGCCAGCATTTTCAGCCCGGCGCCGCACGGCAGGGCCTTCTTGTGGCCCTCGTGGATGTCGGTGATCAGTTGGTGCAGGTTGGAAAAGCCGATGTTGCGGTGCTCCAGCGCGGCTTCCAGGTAGCGACGGCCCAGGGCCTTCATGTTGGCGAACACCTGCACCAGTTCGTCGCTGGTGAGGTTGAATGCCGACAGGTCGCCCGAGGTCACCGGGGCGAAGCCGACTTCGGCAAAGCCCATCTCGTTGAACAGGTGATTCCAGATGGTCTCGACATCGGTAATGCCACGGGTCAGGGTGACCCGCGCCCCCACCGGGCGACTGGTATAGCGTGACAGCAGCATCTCGGCCTTGCGCCGCACCACGTCATAGGTGCCCTGCCCGCCCACGGTGATGCGGTTGCGGTCGTGCACGGTCTTCGGCCCGTCGATGCTGATCGACAACCCGAAACGGTGGGCGTTGAGCCAGTCGATGATCTCTTCGGTGAGCAAGGTGGCGTTGGTGGTCATGATGAACTCCACCTGCTTGCCGGCCTCGGCGAAACGCCGCTCGCAGTAAGCGACCATGTGCTCGATCAAAGGCCGGTTGGACAACGGCTCGCCGCCGAAGAACACCACGCTGTAACGTTGCTCGTCGGGGGACTCCTTGAGCAGCATCTCCACCGAGGCCTCGGCAGTGGCGGTGCTCATCTTTTTGCCGGCAGAGGGTTTGTCCAGGTCTTCCTTGTAGCAATAGGTACAGCTGAGGTTACAGCCGGTGTTGACGTTGAGCACCACCGTGTTCAACGCCGTGCGCTCGACCTGCTTGAGGGCGATTTCCGGCGTCAGTGGTGAGCCGTCGCTGACCACTTCCAGGGCGATCAGCTCGCGCAGGGTGTCCTGGATGTCGGCGCCGGCAAACTGCTGACCGAGGCGCTGCATCAGCTCCTCGGCGGAGCAGCCTTGCTGGCGCAGGGTGTCGATGATGCCGCCGGTCACCGCGTCGGTGGCGAACAGCGAACTGCTAGGGATGTGGAACAGCATGCGGTCGGCATCCACCTGCACTTCGTGCAGGTTGCGTTCGACCAGGTTCAATAGTGCGCCCATGGCGACCTCCGATAATCGATCCGTTGGAAAACGCGTTCACACCTGCCTTATGGCAAGGGCGGGTTGTTCCAGCGTTGGACGGTGACGATCATGTGGCCCTCGCCGGTCTGGCCGCCGTCAGCCAGGGTGGCGATGACTTTCAGGTTGCCAGCGTTGTTGGTCATCATCTTGCGTGCCGGGTTAGGCCCCGCACCGCCGGGTACGAAGACGCCGTCGGCCTGCATCTGCCCGGCGAACTTGACGTCCTCGTCCTCGACGGCACGCTCGTTGAACGGCTCGACCTTCCATTGGGCGGGCAGGTAACCGATGCGCAGCGGCTGGCCGCTGGCATCCTTGCCCCAGGCTTCGGCTTCGAAGCGCCCCTGCACCTTCGGCACGGACGCGCCGTTTTCGCCGATGCGGGCAATGGAGAACGCTGGCACCACCTTGACCTCGTCGACCTTGTCGTAAACCGCCAGGTTGACGCCCTTGAGTGCGCCCACTGCAACGTCTCGCTGGCCTGGCTTGGCGTCTGCCGCCGCGCGCGCCTTGACCCGCACCAGGGTCGGGGTGGCCTCCAGCACTTCTGTCACTTCAACACCTGCGCCCAGTTCCGGCTTGCCCGTCAGGCCGCTGCCGACCAGGGTGATCTCGCTTTCGCTGCCCACCTTGATGAAGGCCGGTTGCACTGCCAGCAGGCGTGCCTTGCCGTCTTTCACCGCGCTGAAGTCCAGGCCGCGCTCGTCGTGATCGGCCTCGAACATGCGGCCTTTCATTTCGCCATCCAGCGCCGCGAATACCTGGCGCAGGTTGCTGTCGCCCACCTTCACGTTGCCGCGCCATTCATAGCCGTTGTAGAGGATCGCCGAGCCGCTGCCATTGAACGGCGTGCCGTCGGCGTAGCTGCCTTTGACCTCGACCTTGAAGGTGTCAGCCTCCCCTGCACTGACCGTCATCACCCCACGGACATCGCCTTTGGCCAGCATGTGACCGCTGAACGCCCACTGTCCTGGCAAGGCATCGGCCTTGGGCCTGGCCTGTTGCCATTCGGCCCAGGCCGGGCTGTCGAGCGGGAAGCGCTTAGCCAGGTCCGGCACCATTTGCTTGAGGGCGATTTCAAGCCAGTCGCGGTCACGCGCCTGGGCCTGGTATTCGAGAGACGGCCATTGGCCGAGGTGGAAGTTGACCAGGTGTTCCCATTCCTGGGCCGGGCGACGCTGCAGGGCAACGCGGGCACCGGAGTGGCAACGGCCGCAGGTTTCGCTGAGCTGTTGGTCGAAGTGTTCGACGGTGTTAAGCCGCCGCTCCATGGCGTAGCGCACGCCATCGGTCTCGCTGGGCGCCAGTCCCTGCTTGTCGGCCAGGTACTTGACCAGGGTGCGCCGGTCATCGTCGCTGATCTGCAGGCCGTGCATGACCTGCATGCGGGCGATGCTCATCAGCCAGCCTTCCGGCGTTTTGCGCTGATGGCTGATACGGCTGTAGGTGTCTTTGCCTTCGGGGATATGGCACCCCATGCACTTGGTTTGCAACAGGTTAGGGCCCTGCTCGGCCGCCATGGCCTGGGTGCTCAGCAGCGCGGCGGCGACCAGCGCCAGTTTGCCCGCATGCCGGCGGAGTCGAGTCGTCTTCAAGGTCAGACCTCCACGGTTGTTGTTCTTATCGTTCTCGCACGCTTTGGTACAGCAGGTGTGCATGTGACAGTCGTGATACAGAAACTGTGCCACATGCTGAAAAGTTGTTGTATTTCAGCCTCTTAGTAGGTTTCGCGTGGCTTTGCAGGCATGCCGGGGTGCAGCCGGAGCGTGCCATTTCGCGACAGGGTGTTTCATCCTGAGACAGGGCCTGCTCTGCAGGCCATTCGCGGGGCAAGCCCGCTCCCACCGAAACGGCGCAGCACCTGAATTCGGCTCTATCCCTGTGGGAGCGGGCTTGCCCCGCGAAGAGGCCGGTATAGCCACTGTTTCACCACCGTCTCACACCGTCTCAATGTGCAACAGCGCAACCCTGCAATTACGCCCTTGCACTGCGGCAAACCCCAGTCGCCTCAAGGCCTTGCGGCCCATCGACGACCTTGGCACGCCCATTGCGCAAGCCTCGCTCACATTCCAATGACAAGAGGCACCGCCCCATGCTTTCCGAACTGCCCATCCTGCCCGCCACCCGCGCCTTCCTCGAACGCAAACTGAAAATGCGCATCGGCGCCGACTGGCAGGACGCCGCCAGCGGTCGCACCCTGTCGTTCCGCAACCCGGCCACCGGCGAGGTGCTGGGCGAAGTACCCGCCGCCGACGCCGACGATGTCGACCGCGCCGTGCGGGCCGCGCGCCAGGCCTTCGATGACTCGCCCTGGAGCCGCCTGCGCCCGCGTGAGCGGCAGAACATGCTGTGGCGCCTGGCCGACCTGATGGAGCGTGACGCGCAACAACTGGCGGAGCTTGAGTGCCTGAACAACGGCAAGAGCGCCGCAGTGGCCAAGGTCATGGACGTGCAACTGGCCATCGACTTCCTGCGCTACATGGCCGGCTGGGCCACCAAGATCGAGGGTAGCACCGTCGAAACCTCGATGCCTTTGATGCC
>NZ_JAPFCE010000125.1:0-5824 GCF_026240895.1 Pseudomonas sp. DCB_AW | reverse complement strand
CGTTGATTAAGCGCATCGTACTCATGCTTGAACACGGCCACCTGTGGCTTGACCAGATAATCCAGCCACTGATGCTCGCGCGTGTTGTTACCTGCTGCATCGTAGAACCATTGCAGTCTGCAGGTGCCGTTGTTGGCCGACAGCAGGTTGCCATTACCGTCATAGGCAAAGGTCTCAACCTCCCACTGCTCACCGCCACGTCGTCCGGCTTTGCGCTGGGTAAGCCGGCCCATGGGGTCGTATCCAAAATGGGTGGTCCTGTCGCCATCCAGACGTCGGGTGGGCAGGTTGCTGCCGTTGTCGTAGAGGTAGTGGGTGGTTTCTTTGTCGAAGCCGGTTTCCTTAAGCAGTCGACCTACAGGGTCATACTTGAAGCTGGCCTCGCTGTTGTTCTCGTTGCGCAGACGCACCAGTTGACCGAGCTTGTCCCAATGGTAGGTGAGGGTGGTGTCGTTGGCGTTGAGGCGTTGGTAGATCAACCCGGCTTCATTGTAGGTCCAGGCCGTCCGGCGATGCAGGGCATCCTTATGGCTGAGCAGGCGGCCTTCTGCATCGCGCTCGAAGCGTTCCGTGGTCCTGTCCGGATGGATGAGCAACACCAGCTGGCCGGCTTCGTATTGGTACTCGGTGACCTCGCCGGCGGCGTTGATTAGTTTCGTCAATTGACCCAAGGGGTCGTATTTCCACTGTGTGGTCTTACCTGAGCAGTCGGTGTAGCGGGTCAGCTGTCCGTCACGGTTATAGGCCAGCTTCTTCTGACCGCCGTTGGCATCGGTGATGGCGATGGGCAGGTTGTCACTGTTGTAGCGGTAGAGCGTTTTGTTCTCCAGGGGATCCTGAGTTTCGATGATGTTGCCGCGCTGATCGTAGTCGTACCTCCATAGCCCGCCTTCTGCATCGCGTGTCTTGAAGCACTGACCTAGGTCATCATAGGCATAATGGACGGAGGTGCCATCGGCGCGGGTATGCTGTAACAAGTTGCCGCGATCGTCGTAGGCGAACTGTTCTGCACTGCCATCGGTATGGATGTGTTGGACGACATTCTTGGCATCGTCACGGTAGAACCATTCTTCATTCCCATCGGGGTAAACGATGCGGTAGGTGAAGCCTAGAATGTCGTAGTAGTGCCAGGTTTCCTGCCCTTGCGCGTCGGTAACATAGGTCAGCCGAATATTGTTGTCCCACTCCAGGCGGGTCTCGAAGCTGCCATCATCGCCCCATTCACGAACCGCTTTTGCGTCAGCCCCTTCACCTTGCCACTCCAGGTTGAATCCTCGGCCTGACCGGTCTGTATAGCGTGTGATCAGATGATGCTGGTAGGTGTAGTGCCATGGCGTGGCGTGCTCGTCGCGAGCCAGGATCAGGTCACCTGAATCATCATGTTCATAAGCGGCCAGTTGGCGTGACGCTATGCCATCGACCATTTGCCACACCGAACGGATCAAGCCATTGCTGCCATGTTCGAGGTGGATGTGATGTTGCTGTCGGTCGTCCTGATAAGTGAGCAAGTCAGACAGCAGCGGTATTCCGTTCGACGAGTGCTCGTAATGCAAGCTCAGATGTGCGCCGCTGCGTTGTTTGATCGCGACCAACTGATAGAGGTTTCCTTGTCTGTGGAAGTGCTCCTGAGTGTCGTGGCCACGTGCGACTATCAACCTGCGCTCCGAGGCTCGAATCAGCAGGAGGTCTTCGACGGCATCGTAGTGGTGCTTGCCAATCTTCAGATCGGGGAAATGGTGGCTACGCCCGTCCGAACCACGGTAGGCGAGGCCTCGATCAGCAGTGCTTTCGATCAAGATCGAGTAGGGCGTGATCCACCTAGCGCCAAATGGGCCATCATCCAAGGCGTCCAGACTGGAGCGATAGGTTCGAGCCCACTCGATTGGAAAGCACCCAGGTAAGGAAAAATCGGTGTGCGTAAAGGATTCACTGCCCGTGGCAAAGCTGATATTGGAGCCAGTTCCCGCTCTGGCCAGATTTCGACAGTTGGGGTCGTTGTTTGCGGCGCGCTCGGTCCCACGCGTGGTAAGACCGCCCTGTGGCTGGATATGCTGTGCATGGCTGGGTTTGTTGCTGTGTGATGTCGCTGCCATTGTGCTGCGGCGCTTTCGGTTCTTCAGCGCGGTGGTAAGCTCCAGCACCAGGTAGCCAATGCTTCCGACTTTGCCAGCGTCTGCCATCCCAAGGATCTTGGCCGATGCATTGCGGCCGATCTGATCAGCCAGGCTGGCGGCGTTTAGTAGTTGTTGGCACACGCTCTTGGAGAGCAGCCTGTCTTCGATCGTGAAATGAGCGGCGAGAGCTATAGCGGGGCCGAAGAAAATGGATGCTTGCTTGGTCTTCTTGGCCAAGCCCTTTTGCCCCTCATCACTGGCAATGCCTCGCAGCATCTGGGCAAAGGATGAGCATGCTTTCTTGATCTCAGCAGCGATCTTGGTCAGCAGTTCATTCAGCCGGCTTTGTATGGCCTGCGCGAACGCTTCCAGCGACCCTCGCGTTTTGTCATTGAGGTTCTTCTCCAATGCACTCAATAGGGCGTCTGAGATCACAGTGGTTCCGTTGCGTTTAACAGCTGAAAGCGTCGTGCGAATTGCCAGGCGTGCTGGGCCCACGCCTGGGAAGGAAACCAGTCCAACGACGTTTATGCCGAAGCTGACCCACGTAAGAAAATCGTTCTGGTTTCCATCGATAAGGGTCAGCAGATCGCCAATGGCATCAACCGCCGCAAAAACGCTGCCTACGCCAGGGATGACCGAGCCAGCGGCATTGACGGCAGTCCAGCCGACGGTCCCCCCTGTCATTTTTCGGATCCATTGATCCAGCTTCTCCTTGCCTGCTTCGATGTCGTTGATGGAGGCAGTGTTCGTTGGACCTGTGGCCTGTTGAGTTGCCCGAGCGGGAACGGTCATCGTGCTTTCTCCGAGCGTTTGATCAGCGTCTCGGGTATGCCGGCGCTTTTAAGGGTCGACTTTGCGGCGTCTGCAGCAAGATCAGCTGCGAGTTGCAGAGGTGTGCTTTTCAGGTTTTCCGGAGACTGGGTTGATGTGAATTGCTTCAGAATTGCTGCGGCATGTTCACTGACGTCGGATGACGGAGGGGATGTCAGCTCGCCCGAAATTTGCTCGTGGGGGCCAGGGAAACCAGGGTCGTGCCAGACATCAACGTCGTCTTCGCGGAATCGCACCTTGGCTGGTCCCGGCGCGACGTTGGCAACGGTGGCTTTACCATTGCTATCTAGAGTGCCTTTGAAAAGTTGGCCGAGGGCGTCCTCAACTTCGTACTTGCCTTTCTTGAATGGCAGGGCGTTGGCGTACTGCTGTAGCAACTGCAGATTGCCCTTGCCCGATTTGAGATCCTCAGGAAACGCCGCCGCCTGGCTCTTCGAGGCCTTGTAGATGAAGTCCGTCGCGTGTGCCGTGTACTGCCCAGCCGTGGCGTGCAGAATTCCGCCCGCGTTGTAGGTCGTACTGCTGCCACCGGCTTGAATTACCAATTCCTCCTTGGCGCTGAGGGTGATGCGCTCGGCGGTGACGCTGACCTTGAGCTTGGCCAGCAGGTTGATGTTGTCCTTGAGCGCTTTCAGGTCGATGTCGCCGGAGGCCGCGATCAGTCGCCAGCCCATGCTCTGCACGAACTGCCGTACGCCCCGACTGGCACTGATCAACAGGCGCTTGCCAATAGCCATGCTGGTGTGGCCGCCTGTGCTAAGGCCCAGGTGTTCGCCGCTGGCGATGTGGGTGGATTGCGGTGTGGTCGTCGCGATGCCGGCTGGGCTGGCGATCACCAGTTGCGGATCGGCCAGTTCGGGGAAGCGGTTGGCTTCAGGGTTGCCACCTCTGCCGCGAATGGCGTCGTGCTGGGCCTTGAGGGCTTCGCCCACCTCATCCTGATCGCCGCCGTCTTGGGCCAGGTGATCGCGGGCTTCACTGGCAAAGGCGGTGTGGTATTCCTGGGCGACCTTCAGGCGCTCGGCAGTTTCCACCAAGTCGGTGTGATGCTCGGTGGCGCGGCTACGCGTTTCCGTTGTCAGCAGCAGCCCGCCACCCGCACGCACCACGCCGTGGGTATCAGTGCGCAGCTCGAAACCTTGCCCACGCGGCTTGCCGCCAAAGTGACGAGGATGGGTGAGGTAACCAAGGTTCAGTGCCGAGTGATCGTGATCACTCATCAACGCCGCGCTGATCTGCCCGGTGGTGTCGTCCAAGCGCAGTTCGTTGTGGCGTTTGCCGTGGTGCTCCTTGCTGCGGATCGGACTGAGTGCCTTGAACTCGGGCAGGCGGTACGGCGGGCGGTTGACGATGTGGTAGCTGCGCCCGGTGATCATCGGCTGATCGGGGTCGCCGTTGAGGAAACTGACCACCACTTCCTGGCCGATGCGGGGAATGGCCATGTGGCCCCAGGTGGCGCCGGCCCAGGCTTGGGTAACCCGCACCCAGCACGAGCTTTTCTCATCGTCCTGGCCGAGGCGGTCCCAGGGGAATTGCACGCGCACGCGGCCGTGCTCGTCACAGTAGATTTCCTCACCGGGTGGCCCAACCACCTTGGCCATCTGCGGGCCTTCGATTATCGGTTTGGGGCGGGCAGGGGCGTGCCATTCGACCACTGCCGGGATCAAGGTCGCAGTGAGGGTGTAGGACGTGCCAACTTCGGCTTCGGCGGAATCCTCTTCCAGTGCCGTAAACTGGCGGCCCTTGTGGGTGATGCGCAGCGGTCGCCAGAGGATGTTCAAGTCCTCGCGGGCGTGGCCGGCCAACTGGAAGGCGACGCCCGGTTGCAGGCGAGCATCATCGCCTTCGACTTCGGCCACGCGAGCATCGCCAAACAGGGCATTGACTTTGGTCTGGGTGAACGGCTTGCCGGCGTTGTCGTGCTTGTAGCGGCCAGGGTAGTCGTAGCGTTCGTAGTCGTTGCTTTGATTGCCCATGTCCTGAGGGAACATGGTGTGCTCATGGTTGTAGCGTGGGTGGGTGAAGGTGTAGTCGCGCTGGACATGCTTGCTGGTGCGTACCTGTTCGCGATAGGCGAAGTGGCGCAGGCAGGGTTGCTGCTCCATGCCGCCGCGGTTGGCGACATACAATACTGGCTCGCCTTCCAGGCTACCGAAATTGCTGATGTGATCCGTCTGGATCACCACGTGGTTGGCTTCGCTGTGCTCGAAGGTGCAGATCAAGCCTTCTTCGGCCGACAGGCGCCAGAAGAAGTTCAGGTCCAGGTCACCGGCCTGGACACAGTACTCGCGGCTCTGGTGTGGGTTGACCACATACTGGATCAAAGTGCCCCATTGGCGCTCGCGGAACAGTTCCGCTAACAGCTGCGGGACCGGGCGGTGCTGGAAGATGCGCCAATCCGATTGCAGGCTTGCGCGGGCGAGTTGCGGCTCGATCACGGCGCGGTAGCGAGTGCGGCGGTGGCCGGTTTTGCCTTGTTCGAAACTGCTGATCAGGCCGTGCACATGGCGCACGGCTTCCTGCTGCTGCCAGATGGTCAGCACGGAGGGTTGGTCGAGAAGGGTGGCGAAGTCGGCGTCGTCGGCGAAGCTGACCAGTTCGACTTCCAGGCGGTACAACTCGCTGACTCCTTCGGTCAGTTCGAACGACACCACATCAAACGCTATTGCCTCATCGGCGGGTGTGCTGAAGGTGAAGCGCACATCGTTCAAGTTGCTCATACGGGCTCCTGCTGTTCATTCCATCGGGCAGGTTTATCGGGCCGGACGCGTTGTAGAATGCGGGGCATAAGTGCACCCAAAGACCGTAACGGGGAATCCATTCCTCGTCGCCGTAATGGCTTCCTAAAGAGTTGTAGGAAGTTTCGCTAAATGCGG
>NZ_JAPFCE010000124.1:0-6182 GCF_026240895.1 Pseudomonas sp. DCB_AW | reverse complement strand
GAAGAGGCCGGTGACAGCAGCGCAGATCTACTGTGTTTTCACCGGCCTCTTCGCAGCGCAAGGCTGCTCCTACACACGCCAGCCTCCACAGGATTCACCGTTTATGCCTGGGCCTTTCCGTGCGGAGAGGGTCCAGGCTTTTTTGTGTTTACAAGGAATATTGGGGAAGCGGGCTGCTATGTGCTTGTCGGCAGACAGGGTGAAGGCGGCCAGGTGCTTGCCTTGGGCTTGGAGGTGGAGCGGATATCGAGCGCCGCCCGCGCGGCGCTTCGCGGGGCAAGCCCGCTCCCACATCTGTTTCGGGCCAGTTATTCCTGAAGCATTGGCTCGCGCCCCCTTTTCGCGCTCACCTCCCAGTGCCCCCGACTACAATCGGGTCATGCTGGCCAACACTTCAGGCCGCGACGGGGTGCTCACGCTGCATGCTGTGGCGGAAGCACTTGCAGCCTTTGGCCAGCAACACGATGGCCAGCAACGACGCGACGAAGCTGACAATCGACATCGAAGAACCGACCGCAGCCGGTACGCCGAAGTAGCGGTCGGTGATCAGCGCCACCAGCGTGGTGCCCAAGCCCAGGCCCAGCAGGTTACTGATCAGCAGGAACACCGCCGATACCTGCGCACGCACCTGGTTCGGCGAGAGGATCTGCATGGCCGCAGTGGACGCCGGCATGGGGAACGAGGCGAAGAACATGGCCGGTACCAGCAGGGTCACCGACAGCCACAGCTGGTCCACCTGCGAATACAGCACGGCCGGCACGATCATGCCCAGCGCACCGATGACCCCGGTACGCATGGCCGCATCGCTGCGGCCGCGCTTGGCCAGGTGGTCGGTCAGCCAACCGCCGAACACCACACCCGTGGTGTTGGCCAGCAGCAGGATGGTGCCGAGCATGAAGCCTGCTTGCTCGGGGCTCATGCCGAACTTGCGGATGTACAGCGCCGGTGTCCAGCTCATCATGCAGAACAGCGCCATGGCATAGAACGAGAAGCCCAGGTAGTGGCAGCTGAACGTGGCCCGGTGACGGCCGATGAAGCGCAGGCCGTCGGTGAGCTTCACCTTGCGCACATTACCGTCGGCGTCCAACTGCGCGCCCTTGCGCTCGGGGTTGCGCACGGTCAGCCAGATCAGCAGGCCCACGAGCACCCCAGGCAGGCCGACGATGAAGAACGCCAGTTGCCAGGCCTTCATGGCGCCAAGGAAGGCCACCTCGATGGTCTGCGCGTCCTTGAGCAGGGTGATCACGTAGCCGCCGACCAGAAAGGCAATGCCGCCACCGACGAACGAGCCGATGGAGTAGATGCCCACTGCGCGGCCGAGCTTTTCCTTGGGGAACAGGTCGCTGAACATCGAGTAGGCCGAAGGCGACAGGGCCGCTTCGCCGACGCCCACGCCGATACGGGCAAGGAACATCTGCGTGAAGTTCTTGCTCAGGCCGCAAGCGGCGGTGGCGAAGCTCCAGAAAATCACCCCGACCGCGATGATGCGTGGCCGCGAGAAACGGTCGGCCAGGTAGGCGATGGGCATGCCCATGAAGGCGTAGAACAGCGAAAACGCCAGGCCGTGCAGCAGGCTGAACTGGGTGTCGCTCAGCTGCAGGTCGGCTTTTATCGGCTCGATCATCAGGGCCAGAATCTGCCGGTCAACGAACGAGAAGATGTAGGCCACCATGCACAGGATGACCACATACCATTCGTACACGTAACGTTTTTGGGTGTGCTTGAGGTGTTGCGCTTCGGTCAGGGTATTCATGCTTGCAAGTTCCTGAGGGGACAGCCCTGATTGGGACAGCCTGATGGCCCCTTCGCAGCCCAAGGCCGCTCCTGCGAAGGGGCTGAACACGCGGTCAGTTATTGTCTGCAGAGGCTTGTGGCTTGATGGAAATCACCGCCAGGGTGGTGATCGCGCCCATCACCACGAGCATCACCGACACCGGCCAGGCATCCTTGTAAATGCTGAACAGCGCCGTTGCCGCCAGTGGCGCCAGGCCGCCGGAGAAGATCGAGGCAATCTCGTGCCCCATGGCCAGCCCCGAATAGCGCACCTTGGCCGGGAACAGCTCACCCATCAGCGCCGGCTGGGTGCCGATCATCGCGCCGTGACAGAAGGCCATGCCCAGCAATGCCGCCAGGTACACCCACACCGGTGAGTGGGTATCGAGCATCCAGAAGAACGGGAACGCCAGCACCATCAAACCGACCGAGCCGATGGCATACACCACCCGCCGGCCAATGATGTCCGACAGCCAACCCCAGAACACGATGGTGCCGGCCTCGACGATCATCGCCACCATCACGCTGGCCAGCACCAGTTGCGTATCCAGGCCGGTGAACTTGGCGTAGGCGATGGTGAAGGCGAGGAACAGGTAGGCGCTGCCGTTTTCGGCGATGCGGATACCCATGGCCTGCAGCACGGCCTTGGGGTGGTTGCGCAGCACTTCCATGGCCGGCATGTGCTCGGGCTTGTCCTGCTGGGCCTGTTCCTCGACGAAGGCTTTGCTCTCTGGCAGGCGACGGCGGATGTACACCCCCACGCCAAAAATCAGGATGCTGGCCAAAAATGGCACCCGCCAGCCCCAGCTCATCATGTCTTCGACGGGCAGCATCTGCACCAGGTAGAACGCAGCGGCAGACAGTACGAACCCGCCGGAAACACCCAGCTGGCTCCAGGCCGCATAGAAGCCGACGCGGTCCTTGGGCGCGTTCTCGCTCAGCAGCAGCACGCCGCCGCCCCATTCGCCGCCCGAGGCAACGCCTTGCAGCACGCGCAGGATCACCAGGCAGGCGGGGGCCAGGTAGCCGACCTGTTCGAAGGTTGGCAGCAGGCCCATGGCGAAGGTTGCCGCACCCATGATCGCCAGGGTCATCACCAAGGCTTTCTTGCGCCCGGCCTTGTCGCCGATATGGCCAAAGATCAGGCCACCCAGCGGGCGCGCCAGAAAGCCCACGGCGAAGCCGGCAAACGAGGCCATGGTGCCAAGTACCGGGTCGGTGCCGGCGGGGAAGAACAGCGGGGCGAAAATCAGTGCTGCGGCCGTGCCATAGAGGAAGAAGTCATACCATTCCAGGGCATTGCCCAGGACCGAGGCGATGACAATGCGGCGCATGGTGCGCGGGTCGGTATCGCGGGTGATGCTGGTGTTCAGGTTACTCATGAGCCATCTCCATGCGGGCCGGTCACCAGAACTTCCAGGTGTAGGAAGTGATCAGGCGATACTCGTTGTAGTCGTTGCCGTACTGCTGTTGGGTACGCATGTTCTTCAGGTCGAAGGCCAGGTCTTTGAGCGGGCCGCTCTGGATCACGTAGCTGAGCATGATGTCGCGCTCGCTTTCCTGGTCCCTTGCAAGGCCCGGGCCGCGGTCGATGTCGGTGCCTTTGATGTAGCGGGTGAACAGCTTCAGCCCGGGCAGGCCCATGGCGGCGAAGTTGTAGCCATAACGCACCGACCAGCTGCGTTCATCCGGGCGAATGAACGGCAGGCCCGCCCAGTTCGGCAGCCACAGCTGCGGCACGTAGCCGTTCAACGTCGGGAACACGGTATCGCCGGTCATGCGCTGGTAGCTCAGGCCCAGCATGTGCCCGCTTTTTTCCAGGGTGACCAGGCCGAAGTAGGCGCGGTTGTCCACGGTGCCGCTGCGTGCGGCACCGTCTTCACGGTTGTTGAAGTACCCCACGTCGGTTTTCAACTGGTAGCCGTCGGCGAACTTCAGGGCGTGCTTGATGCCGCCGTAGTCCTGCTTGTAGATGTCGTTGAGCACACCATGGAAGTAACTGGCTTGCAGGTCTGGGGTCAGGGCGTAGGTGGCGCCGGCGAAGTCCAGGCCATCACTGTCCAGGTCGTCGCGGGTGCCGTAGCGGTAGAGGCGCTCATGGTTGGACGACTCGCGGGTGACGATGGACCAGAAGCGCCCGCCAACGAGGGTCAGGTTGTCGATGTCGCGTGATTCGATCACCGCGCCCTGGTAAATCGTGTCGAGCTGCCGGCTGGGGTCGTTGGAGGCGACGGGGTAGAAAGGTTTCTGATCACCGATCAGTACCTTGGTGTTGGCGTACTTGAGCTTCAGGGTCGCACCGCCGCGGCTATAGTCGTCGGCGGCCTGCTGGCGGTGCTTGCTGAAGGGCAGCGAGCCATCGTTGCCGGTGGAGTCCAGGCGCACGGCATACTGGCCGTTGAGGTCGAGACCGACTGCCACGGGGGTATCGGTGTAACCGGACTCGAACTGCAGGTCGAAGCCCTGCGACCAGTTGCCGACCTTGGACACCGGCGCGCTGGGGTTGGTGAAGTTACGGTTCAGGTAGAGGTTTCTGAAATTGAGCGAGAGGTGGCTGTCATCCACCACATCGGCCAAGCACGTCAGGGGTAATACGGCGCCCACACACAAGCAAAACGGTTTCGCACGCAACGGCCATTTGAGTTCCATGGGGTAATCCTGGAAGTGTGATCAGTACAAGTCCTGGGCAGTCGAGCAACTGGGCAGAAGGGCTGCAGGTCTTGCGCCCGCTTGTCTGTCACGTATTGTTTTTGTTTTTGTTTCTCAGATATCCAGCACCAGGCGCTTGCCGCGCGCCCGGGAACAGCACAGTACGATCTGCTCGTTGGTGTGTTTCTCCTCTTCGGTCAGGTAGTGGTCACGGTGGTCGGGGTCGCCTTCGAGCACGTCGCACAGGCAGGTGCCGCACACACCTTGCTCGCAGGACACCTCGACCTTGATCCCGATACTGCGCAGGGCGGCGGTCAGGGGCTGGCCTTCCTGCACCTGCACGGTCTTGCCGCTGCGTGCGGCGACCACCTCGAAACTGCCGCCCGAGGTGTCGACCTCGGCCTGGAAGTACTCGTGGTGGATGTGTGGGTCGTCGTAGCCTTGCTGGCGCGCCCCTGCGATCACCCAATCCATGAAGCCCGCCGGGCCGCAGGTGTACAGGTGCACGCCAGGCATGGCGGGGCCCAGCACCTGGGCCAGGTCCAGGTGCTGCTCAGGGCCTTCATCGCTGAAGTGGGTGAACACGCTGGCCGCGAACGGTGCGCCGAGCAGTTCGTCGACGAACGCGCAGCGGCTGCGTGAGCGGCCGCGGTAATGCAGCTCGAACGGTTTACCTTGGGCATGCAGGGCATGGGCCATGGCGATCATCGGGGTGATGCCGATGCCACCGCCCAGCAAGATTGAGCGCGTGGCGTCGCTGGCCAGTGGGAACAGGTTGCGCGGCGCGCTGATGCGCATTGGCGTGCCGGGCTGCAGCTGCTCGTGCACCGCCACCGAGCCGCCACGAGACTGGCTGTCCTTGAGCACGCCCAGGCGGTAGACATTGGTGCGCGCGGGGTCGCCGCACAGCGAATACTGACGCACCAGGTCGGGCGCCAGGTGCAGGTCGACGTGGGCGCCTGCCGCAAAGCGCGGCAGGGCCTGGCCGTCGACCGCGGCCAGCTCCAGTACAACCACGTCGCCGCCTTGCACTTCGCGGGCTTGCACGATCACATCGAGCAGTTGTTCGCTCATGGTCGTGGCCCTAGAGGATGTAGCCGATACCGGCGAGGGTATCGTCACTGTTGATCAGGCTGATCACCTTGCGGTGGATCTTGAAGCTGCCTTGCGCCCGTACCAGGGTGTAGGTCAGGTCGGCGCTGTAGTGCTTGAGGCTTTCTTTGCGGAACTCGCGCACGTTCTGTGCGCAGCGCACGGTGACGTTGACGCCGTCGTCGCCCAGCACCCGGAAGCGCGAAATCGTGCGCACGGTACGTGGTTGCGGGCTGGTGGAAATCGACTCGCCGCCGATCAACCGCTGCACGCGCAGGCCACGCATGTGGTGGTCGTCGTAGGCGTAGTTGAGGGTGTTCTCGTAGTCACTCTCGCGCGGGTCGATGGGGATGATGTACGTGCCTTTTTCGGTCCATTGGCCGAGCCAGGTGTCGTACTCGCCGTGGTCGAGCATGTCGCCTTCCTGCCAGATGAAGGCGGTGACTTCGTTCAGTAGGTTCAGATCCATCACTTGCTCTCCGTCATCATCTTCTTCCACTGCTGGTACGCCGCGCGCATGCCGGTTTCGGCACTCACGTCAGACACCAGCCCGTCGGCGCTGGGCTTCTCGCCCGGCAGGCCGCGGTTGAGCATGATCCACAGGTCTTCACCGGCACGGGCGCCTTTCTGCACGCGCTCCCAGGCTTCGGAATCGTCCGGGGTGCCAA
>NZ_JAPFCE010000123.1:0-6379 GCF_026240895.1 Pseudomonas sp. DCB_AW | reverse complement strand
CTGCGAAGAGGCCGGTGAAACCACCACCTAATGTGGGTGATATTACCGGCCTCTTCGCAGCACAAGGCTGCGCCTACAGGGGGCTAGATCAGCCCTGGGATCAGTGGTGTTCGCGGGTAGCGCGGAACTTGACGTCCGGCCAGCGCTCTTCCATCAGCGACAGGTTGACCCGGGTCGGCGCCAGGTAGGTCAGGTGACCGCCACCGTCGATGGCCAGGTTCTCCATGGCCTTGGTCTGGAATTCCTCGAGCTTCTTCTTGTCGTCACAGCTGATCCAGCGCGCGGACCACACAGTGATCGGCTCGTAGGCGCACTCGACCTTGTACTCCTCCTTCAGGCGGCTGGCGACCACGTCGAACTGCAGCACACCGACGGCACCGAGGATGATGTCGTTGCTGCGCTCGGGGAAGAACACCTGGGTCGCGCCCTCTTCGGCCAGCTGCTGCAGGCCCTGACGCAACTGCTTGGATTTGAGCGGGTCTTTCAGGCGCACACGGCGGAACAGCTCCGGAGCGAAGTGCGGAATACCGGTGAAGCCCAGCGCCTCGCCTTCGGTGAAGGTGTCGCCAATCTGAATGGTGCCGTGGTTGTGCAGGCCGATGATGTCGCCAGCAAAGGCTTCTTCCAACTGCTCGCGCTCGGAAGAGAAGAAGGTCAACGCGTCACCGATGCGCAGGTCCTTGCCGGTACGCACGTGGCGCATTTTCATGCCCTTCTCGTACTTGCCCGAGCAGATGCGCATGAAAGCGATACGGTCGCGGTGTTTCGGGTCCATGTTCGCCTGGATCTTGAACACGAAGCCTGTGAACTTCTCTTCCACCGGCTCCACGGTACGCTCGTGGGCCACACGGGCCAGCGGGCGCGGCGCCCAGTCGACAACGGCGTCGAGCACATGGTCGACACCGAAGTTGCCCAGTGCGGTACCGAAGAACACCGGCGTCAGCTGGCCATTGATGAACTCGTCCTGATCGAATTCGTGGCAAGCGCCCTGAACCAGCTCAAGCTGCTCGAGGAAGCGATCATATTCGTCACCCAGGTGCGCACGGGCTTCATCGGAATCGAGCTTCTCGATGATCTTGACTTCGGTACGCTCATGGCCGTGGCCCGGGGTGTAGACGATGATGTAGTCGCCGGCCAGGTGGTACACGCCCTTGAAATCGCGGTAGCAACCGATCGGCCAGGTGATCGGCGCGGCCTTGATCTTCAGAACGGCTTCGATCTCGTCGAGCAGTTCGATCGGATCGCGGATGTCACGGTCGAGTTTGTTGATGAAGCTGACGATGGGCGTGTCGCGCAGGCGGCAGACGTCCATCAGGGCGATGGTGCGCGGCTCTACACCTTTACCGCCGTCGAGCACCATCAGCGCCGAGTCCACTGCGGTCAGGGTGCGGTAGGTGTCTTCCGAGAAGTCTTCGTGGCCGGGGGTGTCGAGCAGGTTGATCATGTGCTCGCGGTACGGGAACTGCATCACCGAGGTGGTGATCGAGATGCCGCGCTGCTTCTCCATTTCCATCCAGTCGGAGGTGGCGTGGCGGTCGGACTTGCGCGACTTCACGGTACCGGCGACGGCAATGGCCTTGCCCATCAGCAGGAGCTTCTCGGTGATGGTGGTCTTACCGGCGTCGGGGTGGGAAATAATGGCGAAAGTGCGGCGCTTCGCGACTTCGGCGGCCTGGTTGGTCATGGGAAATCGCCTGACTGGGGGATTCAAAAAGGGGCGATATCATACCTGAAGTTGGGCGGGGACCAAAATTTGATCCCCGCCGTTGGTCAATGACGGTCAATCAGGCGCGCTTTGCCTGATCCTCACAAAAGCCGTCAAGCGTTACAGGTGGACGGCCAGGCATATGAACGACGAGCTCCAGGGTGCCACCCAATGCTTCCACATAACTGCGCAGGGTCGAAATCAACATGTCACTGCGCTTCTCCACCTTGGATATGTTGCCCTGACGAATGTCCAGACGCTCTGCCAAACCTTCTTGAGTGAATTCGAGCTGTTTACGCAATGCCTGAAGCGTCATTTCTTCGCGAATCAATTGACGCCCCAGCTGCTCCACCCGCTCCCTGCGTTCAGGGGACAATCCGTTGATGACCTCATCAAGTGTCTTGGACATCTTTCTCTCCTCTCGACAGGTGATTCTCAAAGCGAGCGTCTGCTTGCTTGATCAACCCCTGATAAAACCTGTGCTCCCCGACACCGCACTTGTCACCTGCCACCAGGATGACTGCCTGACGGTCAGGATCAAAAGCAAATGCGACCCGCCAGACCGCATTGCGCCCAGTGAATCTCAACTCCTTCATGTTCGGATATCGGGATCCATTCAATGTATCGACATGAGGTCGCCCAAGCGCTGGCCCTGATGATTGCAGCAACCGCAGGTGACCCAGCATTCGCTCCTGAACGCTGTCATCCAACGCATCGAAATCGCTGATGAACTCCTCACAAAATCTGATCGTCCACGCCAACAAAATACCTCCAGAGGAATATTCCCTCAAGTAAATATTGAAAGAAATGAGAGGGGAATTTTGTCCATCAGCACAATTGGATTGATAGCAGGTAAACCAACGCCTTTACGTAGGAATAACGTTGTTTTCTCGTATGAAAAAACACCTCTCCCAGTGATTAACACTGGCCAAATGCCGCCTCAGATGGGAACCTTTACGCCCTCGGAGACGTCCACTCCCCTGCAACCCGCTTCGGTTGGGGACTGGTTTCATCAGCTTTTTCGGGCCCGACGGGGTTCGGCTCATGGCCTGATCGCAGCCTTCGGTTGCTTCACGCTGCTACTCGCGAACACACCACTCGCTGCCAGGTATGGCCGGCAAAAAAAAGAGTGTGCTCGCCGACAACACAAGGAGTCCGCCTGTGGCTACACGCTACGGAAAAGGGCTGTTGGGATGCGCCACCGTGCTCGTCATCCTGGCCCTGCTGATCCACTGGATCGGCATCGACACGATCGCGCGTTACCGCGACGATCTTGGGTTCTACCTGCAAGCGCACCTGATACTGGTGCTGGCTTCGATGGCGGCGGCGTTGGCCGTGGGCATCCCCGCTGGCATTGCGCTAAGTCGACCGCACCGGGTCGACAAAGCCGAGCGCTTCATGCAGTTCTTCAACGTTGGCAACACCATCCCCCCGCTGGCCGTTCTGGCCATCGCGCTCAGTATCCTGGGCATCGGCGCCGGGCCCGCGATCTTCGCGCTGTTCCTCGCCTCCCTCCTGCCCATCGTGCGCAACACTTACGAAGGCCTGAAAAACGTCCCCGCCTCGCTCAAGGAAGCCGCCACCGGCATCGGCATGACCCCGCGCCAGCAACTGTGGCAGGTGGAACTGCCCAATGCCGTGCCAATCATCGTCGGCGGTGTGCGTGTAGCCCTGGCGCTGAACGTGGGCACCGCACCCCTGGCATTCCTGATTGGCGCCAACAGCCTGGGCAGCCTGATTTTCCCTGGCATTGCCCTGAACAACCAGCCGCAGCTGCTGCTGGGCGCCGCGTGTACGGCGCTGCTGGCATTGCTGCTCGACGCCCTGGTGAGCTTCTCCAGCAAGCGCTGGCTGGAACGTGGCCTGGCCCAATAAGACGAGGGAACGTATGAAGAAGAGAATCGCCTTGCTGCTCGGCGCAGCCCTGCTGTTTACAGGTGTTGCCCAGGCAGCGGACAAACCGCTGGTGCGTATCGGTGCGCGGGTGTTCACCGAACAGACCGTGCTTGCAGAAATCACCGCCCAATACCTGCGCGCCAACGGCTTCGATGTGCGCGTGACCACCGGCCTTGGCAGCAGCATTGCACGCCAGGCGCAGGAAACCGGCCAGCTCGACCTGATGTGGGAGTACACCGGTGTGTCGTTGGTGTCGTACAACCACATCGATGAACGCATGCCAAACGCCGAAGCCACTTACGCCAAGGTCAAGGCGCTTGATGCGAAAAAAGACCTGATCTGGCTGACCCCGTCGAAATTCAGCAACACCTATGCCCTTGGCCTGCCTAAAGAGGTCGCCGAGGCCTACCCGCAGGTGAATACGATCAGCGACCTCAACCAGGTGCTACGTGACGAAAGCAAACGCAACCACCTGGTAGCCCTGGACACCGAGTTCGCCAATCGCCCGGACGGCCTGGTCGGCCTCAAAGCCATGTACGACCTGCAAGTCGGCAGGGCCAACATCCGCCAGATGGACGCGGGGCTGGTTTACACCGCCATGCACAACAACCAGGTGTTCGCCGGGCTGGTCTACACCACCGACGGGCGCCTGAACGCGTTCGACCTCAAGTTGCTCGAAGACGACAAGCACTACTTCCCTGACTACACCGCTGCGCCTGTCGTACGCAAAGCCGTGCTCGACGCCAACCCGCAACTGGCCGCCCTGCTCAAACCGCTGGCCGAGCAGCTCGACGACGACACCATGCGTCAGCTCAACGCCAAGGTCGACGTCGAACACCAGAACCCGACCGCCGTGGCCGCAGCCTTCCTGCGTGAACACCCCTTGAAGGAGGTACAGCCATGAGCCTGCTCGACACCTTCGCCCACCTCGATTGGGCCCAGGTCCTGCAATTGACCTGGCAGCACATCATGTTGGTCGGCATTGCCGTCAGCCTGGCCATCCTCGTCGGCGTGCCACTGGGCATCCTGATGACTCGCTTCCCGGCCGTCGCCGGCCCCCTGCAAGCCAGTGCCACGGTGCTGCTGACCATCCCCTCGATCGCCCTGTTCGGCCTGCTGCTGCCGTTCTACTCCAAGTTCGGCCAGGGCCTCGGCCCGCTGCCGGCGATCACCGCCGTGTTCCTTTATTCACTGCTGCCGATTCTGCGCAACACCTACCTGGCGCTGACCAACGTCGAGCCCGGCATCCGTGAAGCCGCGCGCGGCATCGGCATGACCTTCGGCCAGCGCTTGCGCATGGTCGAGCTGCCCATCGCGGTGCCGGTGATCCTGGCCGGCGTACGCACCGCCGTGGTGATGAACATCGGCGTGATGACCATTGCCGCGACCATCGGTGCTGGCGGCCTGGGCGTCCTCATCCTCACCTCCATCAGCCGCAGCGACATGTCGATGCTGCTGGTCGGCGCCGTATTGGTCAGCCTGCTGGCGATCATCGCCGACCTGCTGCTGCAAACCCTGCAACGTGCCCTGACTCCAGAAGGACTGCGCTCATGATCGAACTCAAGAACCTCAGCAAAACCTTCAACGTCAACGGCAAGGACGTCAAAGCCGTCGACGCGGTCAACCTCACCGTCAACGAGGGCGAAATCTGCGTGTTCCTCGGCCCCTCGGGCTGCGGCAAGAGCACCACGCTGAAGATGATCAACCGCCTGATCACGCCCACCTCGGGCCAAGTGTTCATCAATGGCGAAGACACCAGCGCGCTGGACGAAGTGACCCTGCGCCGGCGCATCGGCTACGTGATCCAGCAGATCGGCCTGTTCCCCAACATGACCATCGAAGAGAACATCACCGTGGTCCCGCGCCTGCTGGGTTGGGACAAGCAGAAGTGCCACGACCGCGCCCGCGAGCTGATGCACATGATCAAGCTCGAACCCAAGCAGTACCTGCAGCGCTACCCACGGGAACTGTCCGGCGGCCAGCAGCAGCGTATTGGCGTGATCCGCGCCCTGGCGGCCGAGGCCCCGGTGCTGTTGATGGACGAGCCGTTCGGCGCGGTCGACCCGATCAACCGCGAGATGATCCAGAACGAGTTCTTCGAGATGCAGCGGGCGCTGAACAAGACCGTGATCATGGTCAGCCATGACATCGACGAAGCGATCAAGCTGGGCGACAAGATTGCCATCTTCCGTGCCGGCAAGCTGTTGCAGCTGGACCACCCGGACACCCTGCTGGCGCACCCGGTGGATGATTTTGTCAGCAACTTCGTCGGCCAGGACAGCACATTGAAACGCCTGTTGCTGGTGCGCGCCGAGGATGCGGCAGACAACGCACCGTCGGTAAGCCCGGAGACGCCGGTGAGCGATGCGCTGGAGCTGCTGGACGAGCACGACCGCCGCTATGTGGTAGTGACCGATGCGCAGAACAAGGCGATGGGCTATGTGCGCCGGCGCGACATGCACCGCCAGCAAGGGACCTGTGGCGACTTCCTGCGCCAATTCAACGCCACGGCGTCGCACGATGAGCACTTGCGCATCCTGCTGTCACGGATGTACGAGTTCAATCGGGCGTGGCTGCCGGTGCTGGATGCCGAGCAGGTGTTTTTGGGCGAGGTGACGCAGGAGTCGATTGCGGCTTACCTGAGCTCGGGGCGCTCGCGGGGGGCGAAGACCAGCATTGTTTCGCCGGCTGAGGCGGTGGTCTCCTGAAGAAATGAGTTGGCCTCTTCGCGGGTAAACCCGCTCCCACAGGTCCTGCGTAATTCCTGTGGGAGCGGGT